>NZ_SSNX01000008.1 GCF_004801415.1 Deinococcus sp. KSM4-11
GTTCGAATCTCGTCTCCCGCTCCACCCCCCCACCCCACCTCGGATGAGGTGGGGTGCTTTTGTCGTCAGGGCTGTTGTCGAGACGCACCCGACTTGCCAGGAACAAGAAATCAGCATGACAGAAAGCCCTCCAGACCATTGCTGGAGGGCTTTCTGGGCATCTCTTTTCTGTCAGCGCTTGAACAGTTTCCGCATGGCCGACCAGGGCGACGCACCCTTGTCCTTGCTCAGCGTGGAGGTTGTCTGCTGGGCGTATTGCTGGGTTGCCTCGATCGCAGGGGGGGCGACGTCCTGGTGATCGTCATCCATCTCAACTTCATCCCATTCCAGGATGGGTTTGCTGGCATGGCGTCCGAGGCCACTCGAGGTCATGTTTAGATGATGCCCAACGCCCTGGATCAGAAGTCTTACAGGGCCTGAGGTTGAACAACATAAATATGGCTTTGAGCGGTTCTGAACCGCCGTCGGGGAGGATGACAGTCCTGAGATTCGCTCTATTGGGCGGTCAGCGGACATGGTCGTCTTGCTCGTTTGCACTCAGGCCGTGTTCGCCGGTGTGTTTGGGATGGACAGCAGCAGTTCGCTTCATGAAGCCGAGGTTCTGCAAGGGAGCAGAAACATAAAGAGGCAGGCCCCTCCGATTTCCAGGAGAGGCCCGCTGGTGTGGTGCCGAGAGCGGGACTTGAACCCGCACGGGTTGCCCCGGCCGATTTTAAGTCGGATGCGTCTACCATTCCGCCATCCCGGCCTGCTGCCCAGGGTGGGCGCGGTCAGTATAGGGTAGCTGCCCGGCACGCGCGGCATGAACAACCCCGCCGGGAAGGCGGGGTTCGTGGTGGAGGTGGGCGGAGTCGAACCGCCGTCCAAGAGTCCGTTCAGCGTGCGTCTACGTGTGTATCCCTCTGTTTGATTGTCGGGTCGGCGCTCACCAGGGGGCGGGTTCTCGACGACCGTATCTCCACTTGTTTTCGCCTTTGGCTATGGAACCTCGCCTGGGCTAGCCTTCTTTTGTTTCAGTTCGCGCCGCGCCAAAGGCCGGGCTAGGCGGTCACTGTCTCACTTAAGCAGCGAGAGCGTAGTTCTGGTTGCCAGTTAAAGGCGTTGCCGTTTTTTAACGAGGCCAACGGCACCTCGACACGCAGCAGCGCCTGCAGTTCCCCTGTCGAAACCGGGTCACCCCCAGAGCGCGTCGGATTGCTCCGACACGAACAGTTTAACAGGTGCCAGCTGACGGCACATTGACCATTTCCACTATCCCGCCCGGGGTCAATCGCGCCGGAACTGCTGGTTGAAGAAGCGCCACTGTTTTCGCCCGTAAGCGTACACGGGATGAGTCCACTTGCCCGCGACCGTGCCCTCGCGCAGGGCCCTGAGGAGCGTGGCGGGCGAGTCCACGAGCCGGAAGGGCGTTTCCACCCAGGCCTCGCCGATATCGCGCAGGGTATGCGCGTCGCTGCCGGCGCAGATGGGCAGCTTGCGGGCCCGCGCCCACTCGGCTGCCGTGTGGTTCCAGCGGTGCTGCGACAGGCGCGAGTTGAAAGTCTCCACGATGTCGATGTCGTCCGCGATCCGCAGCGTCGCCTCCGGGCGCAGGCGGTAGCGCTTGAGAGGATCGAAGCCGTGCTGGAGCATGACCAGCCCGCCCTGCGCCTTGATCTCGCGCACGGTCTCTTCCGGCGTGAGTTTCGGCGGAATGCGCTCGGTGACGAACAGCCCGATGAGTTCACCCTCGCTGGTCGTGATCTCCTCGCCAGGCACGACGCTGAGCTTGTCATCCAGGCCCATGTCCGCGATGATCGCCCGGAGTTCCGGGCCGCCGCGCTGCTGGTCGTGATCCGTGACCGCGATCACGCGGGTGTTCGTGCGCAGCATCCAGCCGGGAATGTCGCGCAGCGCCGTGCGGCAGTCGTGGCTGACTGCCGTGTGGCAGTGCAGGTCCACCCGCATGACCTGCACGCCCTGCCGCCACACGATGTTGTTCTGGATACCCCGGATGGTGTGTGGCGGCCGTCCCAGCAGCTTGCCCACGAAATCCTGCACTTGATGCACCGCCGAGACCGGCATGGGCGTCGTGCGGCGCGCCGCCGTCACGTCCGGCGAGTGGCGGGGGCCGGGGCGGGTCATAGAGTCGTTCCCTGGGATGGGGTGGCCACGGCGTCCACGGGCGTACCGGGCACGAGTACCCGGAGCGCGCCCGCCCAGCACTCGACGCGGATGGAGCCGACCGCGCCCTGTTCGGGGGCGTGCACCTCGCCGTCGACGTGGAAGGCCTGCCCGTGGTAGGGAATCTCGATCACCTGCGCGCGGCCACTGAGCACGCTGGGCAACGCCTCGAAGTCGTCGCGGGCCAGCGCTGCCAGGTACGTGAGCATGCCGTCCCGGTGGGCGGCGTCGATGCGGATCACGTCCAGCAGGCCGTCGGACGTGTCGGCAGTCGTCGCCAGGCGCAGGCGGGGGCCGGTCGCGCGCGTGTTCAGGATTTCCAGCAGGGCGTACGGCGTCTCGTCCGGTTCCGGCGTGCCGTCCAGCGTGAGGACGATGGGCGTGGGATCGAAGGCCGAGAGGGCCGTGCCCAGCGCCTGCACGGCCCGCAGCGGACTCTTGCCGTCGTCCGGGTTGTACTCCGCGAGCACCTCTGCGAAGGCCCCGCAGCCGAAGGCCTCCAGGAACACATCCTCGCCCCACGGGGCGGTCACGCGGCCCAGGTCGAAGGGCTGCACCTGCGCGCCCCGGTAGCCGGCGATCACGTCCAGCGGATCGCCCTGAATTCCCAGGGTGCGGCCGATGTTGTTCGCGGTGCCCATGGGAATGATGCCCAGAACCACACCCTCCCGCCCGGCGAGGTGCAGGGTCGCGGCGCGGATGGTGCCGTCGCCGCCGGCCACGAACACCGTGCCCTCGACCTCTCGCAGCGCGTGCACGAGATCCGCCTCGGAGTCCGTCGCGCGGTACACGGGGTGGTAGCCGAGCTGGTGCAGCGCCTCCACCAGATGATCCGGGCTGCTGCGCTCACTGCCACCCGCGTTGGTGTTGTAGATCAGCGTGGCCTCGGTGCTGGCCGGCGCGTCCGTGCCGGGCACACGGGACTCTGGGATGGCCTCGGGGGCGGCGTCGTGCAGGGTCATGCGGCCACTGTACGGACTGCCTCTCTCACGCGCCTTGTGAAAACCGTCAGGGGACTCGGGGGTGGCTGGCCGTGCGCCCGTTCTCCGGCCGCTGGCCTCGCAGCGCCGCCCAGTCCTCGTAGGCCAGCGCGGGCAACAGGGCGAAGCTGCCCACGAACAGCGAGGCGATGGCAGCCGGGACGCGCACGGCCGTCCGGCCGTTCAGCACGAGGTACAGCGCGCCCAGGGTGGAGAGGGCACCGATGTCCATGAACATGATCCGCGTGAACGGACTGCGTTTCAGGGACTCCATGGTGCCCAGGTCGCCCGGCCGCCGACCTCCGAACGCAGCGGTCAGGATCAGCATGAGCAGCAGCGACCCGTACAGGCGGATCCGGTCGGCCGACGGGTGGCGGTACTTCTCGGCATACGCGGAGATGGGGGATCGGTTCATACGCCAGCGTACCGCCCCGCTCTACAGTGCCGGCATGAGGGTGCCCGCATGACGTCCGCCGCCCGGCCCGCCACGCTGGTCTACAACGCCGGTGGCGGCAGTAGCCACCGCGCCCCGCTGGAGGCGGTCATGGCCGCGTTGCAGGACGCCGGGTATGACGCCCGCCACCTTGCCACCCACAGCGCGGACGACGTGCCCCGCGTGCTGAGCGGTGTGACGGGCCCCGTGTTCGTGGCGGGCGGCGACGGCACCTTCCGCTGCGTCGCACTGGCCCTGGCCGGACGGCTGGACGTGACCCTGGGCGTGATTCCGCTGGGCACGTCGAACAACATCGCGGGCACGCTGGGCCTGCGGGGCGCTCCGCTGGACATTGTCCGCTCGTACGCGGGAGCGCAGGGCACGCCCTTCGACGCGGGCCGCGTGACCGCTCCGTGGGGCACGGATCTGTTCTTCGAGGCCTGCGGTTGCGGCGTGTTCGCGGACATCCTGCACGCCTACGACCCGGACGCGCCCAAGAGTCCGCTGCGGGCCGTGCAGGCGCTGCTGGACACCCTGCCGAACTTCACGCCCACCGACCTGGACGTGACGCTGGACGGACAGCTGCACCCCGGCCCCGCGCTGGCCCTGCTGGAGGTCATGAACATCCAATGCACCGGCAACTCCATGCGGCTCGCGCCGGACGCGCACCCCGGCGACGGCCGCCTGAACCTGATCCGCGTGAACGGCGAGCAGCGCGACAGTCTGCTGGCCTACGGCTCGGCCCTGCTGCGCGGCCAGTTCGACACGTTGCCCAGCGTCACCGCGCACGACCTGAGCACCGTGAGCATTCCCTATGCCGGTCAGGTGTTCCACGTAGATGGCGAGACCCGCCCAGCGGGGACGCCCGGCGGCAGCGTGGATATCGAGGTGTGGCCCGGCGCCCTGAGCGTGCTGCTTCCGCCCGCATGAGCCGCGCCACCCTGACGGGCGGCGTGATTGCCCTGCTGCTGCTCGCGCTGCTCACGGTCGCGGTGAGGTCGGGCCACCCGCTCGCCTTCGACCGGCCCCTGAGCGTGTGGCTGCACGGGCAGGCCACGCCGCCGGACGTGACCGGCGCAGACATCCTGAACGTGACCGGCACCCTGGCGGTGGTGGTGCCCGCCACGCTGATAACGGCCGCAGTGTTCGCCGCCCGGCAGCGGCCCCGACACGCGCTGACGGTACTGGGCGGCATGACCGCCACCCTGGCCGCGCAGCTCGCCCTGAACGCCGCCGTCCACCGGCCCCGGCCCACGCTGTACCCGCATCTGGTCGCCGCGCCCGGCCTGTCATACCCCAGCGGGCACACGGCCCTGGCCGCCGCACTGGGCACGCTCGCCGCTGTCCTCGCGTGGCGCACCCGCTGGCGCTGGCCCACCGTGATCCTCGCCCTCGGGTACGCCGTGGCGATGGGCACCGCCCGCGTGCTCCTGGGCGTTCACAATCCCAGCGACGTGCTGGCCGGGTGGCTGCTGGGCAGCAGCATGGGGCTGCTGGCGGCGTGGATGGGGGAGAGGGTACGGCACAGACGCAGAGCAACCCGGCCGCACCGGTAGAACGCTGCCGTCTTACGCCGGTTTCAGCCGTTTCCGCACGCTCTCGGCGTACACCTCGGCCTCGCCACTCTGTACGGCCTGCACGATCAGGCCGCCCACATACTCGGCACTGTCGCCCTGCACGTAGGCCGCCGCGCGTTTCGGGTCGCTGGCCACGGAGTTGTATCCGAAGTCCGTGGCCGTCATGCCCGGATGCACCAGACTGACCGTGATCCCCAGCGGGCGGAATTCCTCGCGGGCGATCAGGGTCAGGTTGTTCAGCGCGTGCTTGGTACTGGAGTACGGCGCGAGCCCCGGCACCAGCATCTTGGTCGTGCCGGAACTGATGTTCACGATGCTGCCCGACCCCTGCGCGGTCATGATCGGCAGCACCTGCTGCATGGCGTTCAGCACGCTCACCACGTTCAGTTCCAGCAGTTCGCGGTATTCGGCCAGCCCCGCCTGCGCCACCGGCACGTGCATGCCCCGGCCCGCGTTGTTCACCAGCACGTCAATGCGCCCGTAGTGCGCGTGCGTCTGCGCCACCATGCGAGCCACCGACGCCTCGTCGAGCATGTCCGTGGGCACGGCCAGCGCGTCCGGCAGCCGGGCGGCCAGTTCGCGCAGTTTGTCCTCGGAGCGGGCGGCCAGCGCCACCTTCGCCCCCTGCGCCGCGAACGCCTCCGCCGCCGCGAGACCGATGCCCGAGGACGCGCCGGTGATGAGGACGACTTTACTGGATATGGAAGTAGTCACAGGATGTAGCGTATCATTCTCTTTAATATCTGTGGTTAAACAATATCTCAACCGGTTCCCTGACGTCTAATGTTCACTCTTCATAAGAGTTTTTCCAAATCAGGGTCTCTTAAGAGGCCTGATGGTTTTGTAGAATCTAGATTACCACCTGTAATTTTCCTGTATTCACCTCTTATCATTGATAAATACTTTTTTCCATTGATATTTTGAAAGCTCGGGAGGCTCGCCTTCGCAGATTCGTCGATTTCCTCCTTAGAAGGAGCGGATAATCCTGCTCTATATTGCTATCCGCGCGCGTCATCTAGCTTTCTTCGATATATCTGTCTCATTTCATCTATTTTGGCGTCGGATGAATTCACATTATGGATTGAATTTAAAACGTCAGATTCATTTCCAATATTGATTGATTTCAAGTAATCTTCTAGGGTAAAATATGACTCTATGTCAGACCCTTTCGTGACGAAAAGATCAATCGAATTGTTTTTGAGTCTTTTGGATTGATCGTCGAAGTATTCCGGACTCAGGCAATCTCTATCTCTATGCAAAATTACCTTGACAGTTTTGGAGATGCTGTGAATAACTTTCGCCATAGCTATGGCAGTGTCAATCCTTGAGCTGCCCTTGTAGGACCAAATGCTGAACACTTCTGACTCTATATGGGAACTTAAGAGTGTCTTCAGGAAGGAGGTGTCGCTATCCTCTGTGAAAATGATGTATTTAATTCCTTTATTGGAGAGTAGTCCCTCCGCTGAATCTATAGCACCTAAGTCTAGCAAAATATCTAAATTGTCTGTGAAAATTAGGGCCTCTCCGTTCTTAATCCAAATCTTTTTCGTGTTTTTTGTAGCGGCATCCAAAATGTGCCTTGAATGAGTAGACACAATTGTCTGAATGTCGACGCTTTCTAAAAATTTCGATATCCTTCTCTGATTATCGGGATGGACATGAGAGTCCGGTTCATCGAGCAGTAAAACCTTTGGCTTAAACAGATATGAATAAGAAAGGATCTGGGTAACCTGTAAAAAGCCTGTTCCCATGGCATCAATTGGGAGCTTTCCATTTGGCCTTTCTACATATACCTCAATATGCTCGTCTATGTTCTCGTCAAATTTGAACTTGATATTGTGATCTGGAAAGATCAGCTTGAGGGAGTCTTGAAAGCTCTGCCATGCAATTTTATCTGAGTTCAGTTTAAAGAGTACATTTCTAAAAACTAAGTTAGCGTCTCCGCGTGCTAGCGCACGTCTTATGACACCTAGGGATTCCAGCTGTTCGTTTTTTGAGATTCCTGCTAAACCTGGCACAAAAATACTAAATGGATGATCTATATCGGCCAACTCCCTGGCCCTAATGAGGTTGTTGTGAGATACTACAAGATTTTTATTCTTACCCTTTTTAACTCCAATGGTCAGAACTGTACTGTTTGAGAATTCAAATCCGACTTCAAAACCACTTGTCTGTGTCAAATTTCCATTGTGAGCAAAATACTCAATGTCTTCAAAGGGAGTATATAAAATTTGATTGGGTGATATAGTTGAAGTAGATGCCGAAGCGCTGGCGGGAATCTTCTTAAGCCTATCAGTAAGTTCTATGCTTTGCATAAGAGCAGTTGACATGTGTACAGCTTGCATTATGGATGTCTTGCCCGAATTGTTGGAACCAATTAATATATTTAGGGATTGAAGCTCTATTGAGAGAGCTTCAATCCCCTTAAAATTCTTGATAGTGAGCTTTTTGATCATCCTATCCAATTTACATTAGTGTATAGAATTTCACCCACACTTGCTATACCCGCAGGCCTGGCACTTCAGGCAGCCTTCCTCGCGGATCACGGCTTTCTCCTCGCACACGGGGCAGCGTTCGCGGCTCATGCCGTCCATGCTGCTCACGCTCACGCCCGTAGGCGCGCTGGCCGGGGCGGGTGCGCTGCTGGCACCGGCCAAGGGCGGAAGCTGCGCGGCTTCCATGTCCTTCTGGAAGGTCTCCAGTGCGACCGCGATCAGGTCAGCCTTGCTACCGACGAGGCGACCGTTGTAGCTGCCGTACAGTCCGCCGTTGATGCCGCGCATGGTCTTGATCAGGGCGCTGGCCGGAACGCCGTGCTGGAGGGCAATGGACACGACGCGGCCCAGCGCTTCGCTGTCGGCGTTGGCTTCATCGCCCGCACGACCAGAGATGACCATGACTTCCACAGGCTTGCCGTTCAGGTGGTTGACCGTGACCAGGAACGAGCGCCGGTGCCCGCTGGTGGGGTCCGTGAGCTTGACCATGTCGGTGATTCCGGCGAGGCGGGCGGGCCGTTCGTACACCGGGGCCTTGGGGGCCTGGGCGGCGGGCGCCTGCGGCAGCGCGGCCACGGCGGCGGGCTTGCTCTCGACCTTCGGCTCGGTGCTCTCGGCCTTCTCGCCCATGACCTCGGCGGCGGCCTGCACGGGCGTTTCCTCGGCCTTCTTGTCCTTCTTCTTGCTGGTGCTCAGCACCTGGAACTGGCGGCTGCCGTCGCGGTACACGGTGATGCCCTTGCAGCCGGTCTTGTACGCCTCGGTGTAGGCGTCCTGTACGTCCTGCACGGTGGCGTTGTTGGGCAGGTTGATGGTCTTGCTCAGGCTGTTGGCGGCGAGGCCCTCGGCGTCGAAGGCCATCTGCACGGTGCCCTGCATCCGCACGTGATCGACGGGCTTGATGTCGTGGGCGCACACGAACACGCTCTGGAGCGCTTCGGGGATGAAGTTCAGGCCGACCACGCTGCCGTGATTCTCGGATACAGCTTCCGTGACCTTGTCCCAGTCCCACTTGCCGTCCACGGCCATTCCGGCCGGGGCGGGGTAGGTTTCGAGCAGTTCCACGAACAGCGGGGCCAGCAGGGCGCGGTACTCGCTGCCGATCTTGCGCCAGATGAAGGGGCTGAACACGGGTTCGATGCCGCTGCTCACGCCCATCAGCATGCTGGTGGTGCCGGTGGGGGCGACGGTCAGCACGGCCACGTTGCGGCGCGGCTCGTGGGGGATCTTGCCGCTGTTGCGCTCGTATACGGGGTACACGCCGCGGTCCACGGCGAGGCGCTCACTCTCGGCCACCGCTTCTTCGCGCAGGGCGCTCATGATCTCGTAGATGGCGGCGCGGCCGGCGGCGTTGTCGTAGCGCAGGCCCATCTTGATCAGCGCGTCCGCGAGGCCCATCACGCCCAGGCCCAGGCGGCGCAGGTCCTGCGAGGCCACGCGGTTGTCCTCCAGCGCGAACACGTTCACGTCCAGCACGTCGTCCAGGAAGCGCACGCAGGTTCGCACGTCGGCGCGGAAGCCCGCGTAGTCGAAGTCGCTGCCCTTCACGTACGCCGCGAGGTTGATGGCGCCCAGGTCGCAGGGCTCGCCGACCGTCAGGGGAATCTCGCCGCAGGGGTTGGTGCTGCGGATCTCGTAGCGCTTCCCGAGGTTCTTCAGGGCGCTGAACTCGTTCACGCGGTCGCTGAAGATCAGGCCGGGTTCGCCGGTGCTCCACGCGTGCTGCGCGATCTGATCCCACAGCCACTTGGCGGGAATGCCGGGGCGCTCGTCGGCGGGGTCGAACAGGCCGGGCTGCGCCTCACGGTACAGGGGCACGCCGCGCGCGCCGTCTTCCTCGCGGTCGCCCAGCTCGGGCAGGGTGCCGGTGTACGCGCCGTCCTGGGGCAGCAGGTGGTACTTGCCCGGCACTTCCTGCGCGGCGATGTGCCACAGCGCGTCGCGCTGGAGGGTGTCCCAGAACTTCTCCGTGACCAGGATCGAGATGTTGAAGGTGCTGATGTCCCCCTCGCTGGCCTCGCGGTCGAGGTCCTTGGCGGTCAGGAAGTCCAGCACGTCCGGGTGCTCGATGGAAATGGTGGCCATGCCCGCGCCGCGCCGCGTGCCGCCCTGGCGCACCACGCGCAGCACC
This sequence comes from Deinococcus sp. KSM4-11, assembly GCF_004801415.1. Taxonomy (NCBI): domain Bacteria; kingdom Thermotogati; phylum Deinococcota; class Deinococci; order Deinococcales; family Deinococcaceae; genus Deinococcus; species Deinococcus sp. KSM4-11. The sequence continues at coordinate 9,780 of NZ_SSNX01000008.1, forward strand.
GGGGCGTACACAAAGCGCAGGGTGTTGATGGGGCCGGCCTGCTCCGCGCCCCGGTTGCTCCATTCCAGGAAGTTGTCGAAGATCTCCATCAGGAACGACACCGGGCCGCTGCTGGTGCCGCCGGAGCCCTTGATCGGCGCCCCCTCCGGTCGCATCTGGCTCAGATCGATGCGGGGTTCCAGGCCCAGCTTGGCGTCTTCCGCGACCTTGCGCGCCGCGTCGATGATGCCGCCCATGTCGTCCGGCACGGCCTGCACGCCCTCGGGCAGGGCCCGCACCACGGACACGCCGTTCGCGCGGGCCAGCGCCACCAGTTCCGGCCGGATGACCTGCCCGTACACCACGCGCGTCCAGTTGCGCACCGCGACCGGCTGTTTGTCGCCGTCGGGCTGCGTGGGTGGGCGCATGAGCCCTTCGATGAAGTCCTGCACGTCGGCGTGGCTCGCGGGCATGTAGGCCCAGCCGCGCACCCCGGCGTCCGGGCGGCTGCCCGCGCCGCGCGGGGTGTACACGTCGAGGTTCACGCCGTTGCCGCCGCCGACCTTGGTGACCAGCGCGAGCTTCTTCGCGACCTCCATCACGCCCTCGAAGGTGCTGGGATCGTGTTCGGTGGCGCCCTGTACGAAGCAGTTCAGGACGTTGCCGTGCTGGGTACCCGCGCCCGCCAGCACGCGGCCGCCGGGGCAGAACTTCTTCTCGGCCATCAGGTCGTAGTACGCCTGTGCCCACTGTGTGCGCGTACTCTCGGTCTCCGCGCCCGCCACCCAGTTCGCAATCCGCCAGAACATGCCGCTCAGGTCTCCGTCGCCCGCCTGGAGGTACTGCCGCTTGGCAATATGGTGGGCGTTCTCATCGAAGTTCGTGAGGGTCTGCGCGGGCTTGTCGGACAGGGTGGTCATGGTGGGGCTCCTTGAAGGGGAACGAAAAACGGAAACGACACTCACTCCCGGCGTCCGGTGAGGCGCGGCGGGTGAACAGTACGGTGCTCAGGTGAGTACGAGGGGGCGTGGGCCGGGTCTGACTGTACCACCGTCTGGGGGCGTGTACAAGCGCTAGTACCCACCATCCACTGCGGGTACAACATGCGGTGGCCTCGGGGAAAGATGAATGTCCGCTGAAAGTACGTGCTGGACGGAATATTTGGAAACAAGTTCACATTCAGGGCGGCACCCCGCAGTGGACTTCGTCTATTCCTCCGCCTTCGCATCCCGGCCCATCAGGCTCGCGATGCCCGCCTGCGGTGTCCACTCGCCGGCCGCCACACGTGCCACCGCCCGGACGATCGGCAGGTCGTGGCCGTGCGCCAGTGCCCAGGCGTCCAGCAGGCCCGCCGTCCGCAGGCCCTCCACGACCTTCCCTCCCTGCGCCACCGTTTCGCCGCGCGCGATGGCCTCGCCTGCCGCACGGTTGCGGCTGTGGCGACTGGTGGCAGTGGCGACCAGATCGCCCAGCCCGCTCAGGCCATACACGGTGTCCTCCTGCGCGCCCAGCGCGACCAGGTAGCGGCCCATCTCGCGCAGGCCGCGCGTGATCAGCGCCGCCTTCGCGTTGTCGCCCAGGCTCAGCCCGTCGCTCAGGCCCGCCGCCAGGGCCATCACGTTCTTCAGCACCCCGCCCAGCTCCACGCCCGTCTCGTCGGCGCTGGTGTACACGCGCAGGGCCGGGGTCATCAGGGCACGCTGCACCGCCCGCGCGAGCGCGTCATCCTGGCTGGCGACCACCGTCGCCCCCGGCAGGCCCCGCCCGATCTCCTCAGCGTGGTTCGGACCGCTCAACACGGCCACGCGCGCAAAGCCCATCCCGCGGGCCAGGGCCGTGAGCTGCCCGCCGTCCGGCGCGAGGCCCTTGGCGCACAGCACCACGCCCAGCGAGCGTGGAAGCCCCAGCCCGACCAGCTCGGCCAGCAGTTCCGGCACGCCCACGCTCGGCACCACCACCAGCGCGAAGTCCGCGCCCGCGACCGCCGCGCCCAGATCGGCCACCACCTCCACACTGTCCGGCAGCGTCACCCCCGGTAGATAGGCCGCGTTCACCCGCGACGCGGCAAGCTGCGCCGCGAACTCCGGGCGCCTCGCCCACAACCGAACCGGTGCCGACTCCGGCGCACGCCTCCTGGCCGCGTTCACCGCCAGCGCCGTGCCCCAGCCGCCCGCGCCCAGCACCGGCAGCGGCATTACGCGGGAGCCCACGCGAACACCCACACGCGCGGCGTGTCCACCGTCGGCGGCGCGAAGTCCGGGTATTCCACGATCTCGAAGCGCGCGAAGTCCAGGCCCGCGAGGAGCGGCGTCAGGTCCGCCGGGTCGTACCCGCGCTCGCGGTGCGTCTCGACGAACTCCTGCACGCTGCCGTCCTCACCCAGCACACGACAGAAGGCCTGCACCACGCCCAGGTTCGTGTCCGGCTCGTGGTGGTGCGACCAGTGGTAGTGCACCTCGCCGCCACCCGGCAGCGGGGCCAGGCCCTCCACCGCGTCATCCTCCCACAGCTCGCGCACGCCCAGACGGGTGTTCACGTCGAAAGCGAGCAGGCCGCCGGGCTTCAGATGCGCGCGGCAGCGTGCCAGCGCCTGTCCCAGCTCGGCCGGGGTCAGCAGGTTGTTCAGTGAGTCGAACACACAGGTGATCACGTCGAAGCGCCGTCCCAGTTCGAAGTCCCGCAGGTCGCCTGGCACGAAGGTCACCTCCGGCACCCGCTGTCGCGCCTCCGCGAGCATCTGGGCGCTGCCGTCCAGGCCCGTCACATCCAGTCCGGCGGCCCGCAGCTCCTTCGTGAAGCCCCCGGTGCCGCACGCCAGATCCAGTGCCGACGCACTGCGCAGCTCCAGGCCCCCATCCCGCGCATAGGTGAGCACGAAGTCCGCCCAGTGGTCATACTCCACGTCCGCCATGATCGCGTCATACACGGCGGCCAGCGCGGTGAAGGGCTCGTGCTGCATAAGCGGGAGTATAGGGCCCCATGTAAACGCATCTTCACCTACCCCGCAGGTCGCCTCCAGCGGCACCCATCCCATCTGGCCCCCATATGCCGTGAGCAGGGCGTGAGTTGAAGCGGAACGGAATCACCGTAGCCAGCCCCACACGTCGCCCATTAGGGTGAATCACAGCACCCACGAGCATCACCCCACCCCTGGAGGACACCACCATGAAAAAACTGCTGACCATCGCCGCCCTCGGCACCCTGACCCTCAGCGCCTGCACCCTGGCTGGAAACCCCACCAAGAAAGACGTGACCGGGCAACTCCACGGCTTCAGCGCCAATCAGAACCTCGGTCTGGCCATCATCGGGTTCAACAACGGCCAGTACACCGCCGACGGAACCGAAAGCCAGATCATCGACAAGTTCCTCACCGGCGGCTTCAGCCTCGACCTGCCCACCAACCTGCCGACCGGCACGTACCGCGTGATCGTGTTCAAAGATGCCAACAACAACAACCGCTACGACACCGGCGATACGGTTCTGAGCAAGGACAACGGCAAGCGCCTGATTTACGCCAGCAAGGCCAACCAGTACTACAACGGTACCAAGCCCGGCTGGAACCTCGTGGTGCTCAGCAACCAGTACGTGCAGACCACCCTGCTCAACAACTACGACCTCGACGCGATGTAACGCCGAGCTTCAGGAACCCCCGGGGGAGGCCACGTGCCTCCCCTTCCTGTGTTCCCCTACGCGCCCACCACCTGTGCCACTGCCGCCGCCCGCGCCTGAAGTTCCGCTTCGGGAAGCACACTGTCCCCTGCGTGAAGCTCCAGATCGCCCAGCGGCACCCAGCTCACGCAGCCCAGCATGGCCTCCGTTTCCGGCAGCACCAGGGGTTCCACCAGAGGCCGCACACGCAGCACCAGCACATGCACCCAGGGCTTCCCCCGATAGGCGAACCGCCTGTTCAGCGCCTCTATGGTCAGGGCCTGCATGCCTGCCACCCCTGCAAGACGCGACTCATCCTCGACCTTGTGTACCGCCACGACCTCGGCCAGGGCCGGAACCCGTACCCGCCCTGGGTGAGCATCAACCTGCAACCTGTCCTTGAACTCCGGGCGGAGCTCAACGGGATTCTGGTGCAGGAACGTCGGGTACAGCAGGAACGAGGTGTGCTCGACCTCAAAATCGCCCTGCGGCTCGACGATCCCACCCTTCCGCACCAGGACAGATAAGGCACCAGACGTGAGCAGTCGACATTGGGCATCCCACTCTTTGAGGGCCGTGATGGACATGGCAGAAAGATAGGGTATGAAAAAGCCGCCCACTGCTGGCAGCATTGAGGGTTGTACGGAAGCAGTATGGGAACGCTGTAAGGCAGGCGCCGCCGGTCGTTCATTGGCCGACGTGACTTTGGGTTTCGTGCCACCGCTACAGGTCGAAGTCACCTCAAGGGCGTTCGGACGAGTGGCGTTCTGAGCGCAGATGACGTCTGTGCCTGTTGCGCCAATGCGGATAATCGCAGTCTGAGAATCTGACCAGATGGTCGTGTTGGGAGAAGTGTGGGGGCAATTTGGATTGGCTAGCCGCTCACGGCGCCAGGTCAGGGCTCGAGGGAGCTCAAGAAGATCAATATCATACTGTTCCCACGAAATCCATGGCGCTAGAGGTGTACAAGCTGCGGTGTAAAAAGCCGTCAAATCTCTTCTGGGACGAAGGAAATCTGGCTTCGTCGAAACATTAAGATCAGAGCATCTTTCACATCTGGCCACGATCCCATGTCGCGCGTGTGGGGTGCGGCGGGTGGTATGCTGCGCCTCAGTTCAGTCCAGCGGCGCTGCCCTGGCGAATGGGATGGCCCTCTGGTGGCTGCCCAAACCCACCCCACAACGAGTTCCGCCCCACATGACGGCCCCCCAGTGGCGGCCTGATCTGCGGCGGAAGGGTCGGAAGGAAGGTATTTTTGGAACTCACGCCGCGCGTTCCCCCGCACAGTACTGATGCAGAAATCAGCGTGCTGGGCAGCATTCTGCTCGACAATGACACCCTGAACCAGCTCGGTGATTCGGTCGCGCCGGACATGTTTTACCGGGAAGGCCACCGGAAGATCTTCGCGTCCATGCGCACCTTGCAGGAGCGTGGGGAGCCCGTGGATCTGGTGACGCTCAGTGAAGACCTGCGCGTGAAGGGTCAACTGGATGAGGTCGGCGGCCTAACGTACTTGATCGGTCTGTCGGATCAGGTGCCCACCGCCGCGTATGCGGAGCATTACGCGCGCATCGTGCAGGAAAAATACACGCTGCGGCTGCTGATCAGCGCCTCCGGTAAGGCGATGCAGCTCGCGTACGAGGCGCAGTTGCCGCTCGAGGATCTGCTCGACCGCGCCGAGAAGATGATCTTTGAGGTGGCCGAGCAGAAGAACAAGGGCGAGACCTACTCGGACATGGGCGAGGTCGTTCACGACACCTTCGAGTACATCACCTTGCTGCACGCCAACAAGGGCATTCCGGACGGCGTGAGCAGCGGCTTCCGCGACCTGGACGAGCAGATTTCGGGCCTGCAGAAGGGCAGCCTGAACGTGCTGGCGGCGCGGCCTTCGATGGGAAAAACAGCCTTTGCGCTGTCCATCGCACAGAATGTGGCGCTGCGCGGCGAGAAGACCGTGGCGGTGTTCAGCCTGGAAATGCCGAGCGTGCAGCTGGCCCTGCGGATGCTGTGCAGTGAAGCGCGGGTGGACATGAACCGCATCCGCTCCGGGCAGCTGAACGAGCGCGATTTCGAGCGGCTGGCACACGCGGCGGGCCGACTGGCCGAGGCCCCGATGGTGATTGACGACGAGGCTGACCTGACGCTGAACGGCCTGCGCAGCAAGCTCCGGCGGATCGCGGCGCAGCACGGGCAGCTGGGGCTGGTCGTCATTGATTACCTGCAACTGATGTCTGGCGGCAAGAGCAACGGCGGTTCGGACAACCGGCAGCAGGAGATCAGCACCATCTCGCGCGGCCTGAAAGGACTGGCGCGGGAGATGGAGGTGCCGATCATGGTGCTGTCGCAGCTGTCGCGTGCGGTCGAGCAGCGCCCCAACCACCGGCCGATGCTCTCGGACCTGCGTGAATCCGGGGCCATCGAACAGGACGCGGACATCGTGATGTTCATCTACCGCGACGAGTACTACAACAAGGAAACGGATCAGCAGGGCATCGCGGAAATCATCATTGGCAAGCAGCGCAACGGGCCCGTGGGAACGGTGAAGTTGCAGTTTCACAGCGCGCACGTGCGGTTCAACGATCTTGCGCCGGAGGGAGTGTAATGGCGGAGGATCAGGTTCCGGGACAGGCCACGGCGCAGCGGCGGCGGCGGCGGCGGCGTGGGGGCAGCGTGGCGGGGCAGGCGCTCCGGCCCGGCCAGGTGACGAACACGACGGCCGTGCCGGTGCCGGCCGCGCCGCAGAAGCGCGGGCAGAAGCGTCCGCTGGCCGATCCGCGCATCGCGGTGGGCTGCATCGTGCTGCGCGGGGACGAGATCCTGCTGGTGCGCGAGCGCGGCCGCTGGTCGCTGCCGAAAGGTGGCCTGGAATCCGGGGAACTCGTGCAGGACGGCGCGCGCCGCGAGACCTTCGAGGAGACGGGCATCGTGGTGGAGTTGCGCGATCTGGCGTTCATCGTGGAATTCCAGGCTCAGACGTGGGGGCACCATCTGCAGTTCTTCTACACGGGCCGCGAGGTCGGGGGCACCCTGGCGCCGCGCGATCCCGACAAGGACGTGCAGGAGGCGAAGTTCGTGCCGATCCGGCAGCTCCGGGAGTTCATCCGCTTCCGGCCGCGCCTGGTGGCGCTGGAAACGTGGCTGCGCGAGCGGCGTCCCCGGCACTTCGTGTTCAACCTCGACCGGGAGCCGGCCATGCTGCGCAAGCGCCGGCGGGTGGGCGAGCCGGGAGGCGGCGCGCAGGTGATCGAGCCGGAAATAGAGGCGGACGGCGAGCCGGACTTGTAGGAAAGGTTCGGCGGTGCGGGCGGCGGGAGTGGTTCCGGCCGCCCGTGGTCGTGATGGGCCGGGCTGGCGATGCCCGGCGCTGATCTGCTATGATCAGAATATGAAGAGGCAATTACGTGGGCAGCCCGACCCACTGCCCGCCAGCGGCCGCGGGTACGTGCATGTGTGCCCCGGCTGCGCGCAGCCCATGACCCTGCACGACCTGCGCGACGGGGATCAGGCGTACTGGTGTCATAGCTGCAACCGAGGACACCGTGCCGGCGATCCTCCCGAAGGCGCACTCAAGGTGCAGCAGGCCAGCTGAGGGCCGCCCACCTCGCAGTATGCTGGAGGGCATGACCGGCCCCGCCCGACCCCAGTCCGCCACCGCACCGTCCGGCGGGCCGTCGCTCGCCGGACAGGTGATCGCGGTCACCAGCGCCGACCAGGGCTACGGACGGCCCATCAGCGCCGCCCTGGCCCGCGCGGGCGCCAGCGTCGTCCTGATCGGCGGGAACACCGAAACACTGGCCGCCGCCGCCAGCAGTCTGGAAGTCGCGGGCGGCACCGCCATTCCCATCAAGGCCGACGTGGGTGTGCCGCTGGACTGGCTCAGCGCGCAGAACCGCATCCTGGAGATCTTCGGCGCGCTGCACGGCATCGTGCATCTGGCCGATAAGCGCGCCAGCTCGGACTTCACCATGCTCAGCGAGAACGAGTGGATGGATCTGTTCAACTGCAACGTCAAAAGTTCGGTGGGTATCGCCCAGATCGTCCGCCGCCGCCTGCCCGGCACGTGGCTGACCATCATCGGCCCGCACCTGGACGAACAGGGACTGCACGCCCACCCGCAACGCGGCGCGCTGCGCGGCCTGGTCGAACAGGCGCACCTTGAGGATCTGCGCCTGAACCTGGTGCTGCCCTCCCGCGCCAGCAGCGGCGACGAGACCCTGGATCAGCGTCTGGCCGAAACCGTCCTGACCCTGGCGCTGCCCGGCATGGCGCACCTGCGCGGGAACGTCATGGACGTGCCCCTGCCGCCCGTTCCGAAGCTGCGCATCTCGGACACCCCGTATGGCCTGTCGCTGTAAGGTGGCGCCCGTGAAGGCCGGCCCATGAAATGCCCGTACTGTTCCGCGCCCGACAGCAAGGTCGTGAACTCCCGGCCCAGCGACGATGGGGCCAGCATCCGCCGCCGCCGCGAGTGCTTGAACTGCGCCCGGCGCTTCACCACCTACGAGCGCGCGCAACTCGAGCCGCTGATGGTCGTCAAGCGAAGTGGCCCGCGCGAGGCCTTCAACCCGGACAAACTGCTGCGCGGCCTGACCCTGGCCACCGAGAAACGCCCGGTGGATCAGGACACCCTGCGCGCCTTCGCGTACGGTTTCGAGGACGAGGTCGGCCTTAGTGAGATTCCCGCCACCGAGATCGGCAAGCGCGCCATGACCTTCCTGCGGCCCCTGGACGACGTCGCGTACATCCGTTTCGCCAGCGTGTACCGCGACTTCGACAGCCTGGAGCGATTTATCGAGGAAATCCAGGGCCTCAAGGACGAGGGCGAGTCTTAACTCCTGAAGAGGTCTGGGTACCCCACCGGACGAACCAGTGGAACGCGAGGCTGGGCACCGCCCATGTCCACCGATGTCAACCGCGCCCCGGCTACGCCGTTCCGAAGGCGTGACACCTCCTGCGGAACGGCGTAGCCCCCGCACGCGGCGGGGGCAGGGGAGAGGCCAGGAACCGCTACCGGCGCCGCGTCCACTGCTGCACGGTGCCGACCACGCCCCGCCGGAAGAACAGCACGACCAGCACGAATACCAGGCCCGTGACGATGCCCACCGGCAGGTTCGCGGTGGTGAGCTGGTCGCGCAGCAGCAGCACCAGGCCCGCGCCGATCACCGGGCCGAAGAGGGTGGTGGTGCCGCCCAGCAGGGTCATCATGACGACCTCGCCGGACGTGCGCCAGTTCACGACCTCCAGACTGACGACGCCGTGCCCGAAGGTATACATGCTGCCCGCCAGACCCGCGAGCGTGGCGCTGATCAGGAAGGCCGTGAACTTGAAGCGCCGGGGGTCGTACCCGATGCTCTGGGCGCGCGGCTCGTTGTCGCGGACGGCCTGCTGGGCGCGGCCGAAGGGACTGCGGACGGTGCGCCACGCGACGGCGAAGCCCACGGCGAACAGCGCGAGACACACGTAGTAGCGGGTGGTGGAGTTGCTGAAATCCATCCCCAGGAAACCGGGGCGGTCGAAGCCCTGAAGGCCGTTCTCGCCGCCGGTCAGGTCAGTCCATTGCAGGGCCAGGAACGAGATCATCTGCGCGAAGGCCAGCGTGATCATGGAGAAGTAGATGCCGCTGGATCGCACGCTCAGGAACGCAACGGGGACGGCCAGGGCCAGGGCGCTCAGGGTGCCGCCGAGCAGGGCGACGGGCACGCTCTGGCCGTGCGAGAGCAGGGACGCGGTGACATACGCGCTGCTGCCCCAGAAGGCCGCGTGGCCGAAACTCAGCAGGCCCGAGAAGCCGAACAGCAGGTCGAAGGCCACGGCGAACAGGCCCCACGCCAGGATGTCCAGCGCCAGCACCGGGTAGATCAGTTTCGGCAGGATCAGCAGCAGCAGCCCCAGGCCGGCCAGCCATACGGCGCGGGTGGTGCGCTCCCGGTCGGTCTGCGCGGCCGCGCGCGGCAGCACCGTCACCGCGCTCCCTCGGGCAGGCCGAACAGGCCGCTGGGCCGCACGAGCAGCACCACGAACATCAGGATGAACACCAGCGTGTTCGCGATCGGCGGGTAGAAGGCCGCGCCCACGGCGGCCAGCACGCCCACCGCGAAGCCCGTGATCACGCTGCCCAGAATGCTGCCCAGGCCGCCGATCACGACGACCGCGAAGGTCGTGATGATCAGTTCCGCGCCCATGTACGGCTCGACCGAGTAGATCGGCGCGGCCAGCACGCCGGCCAGCCCGGCCAGCCCCACGCCCACCGCGAACACGCCCGTGACCCACTTGCTCACGTCGATGCCGAACGCGCGGGTCACGCTGGGATTCTCGGTGCTGGCACGGATGATGCTGCCCACCCGCGTCTTCTCGATCACGAACCACGTCAGGAGGCACACGACCAGCGACAGCGCGATCACGAACAGGCGGTACTTCGGGAACACCACGAAGCCCAGGTTCACCACGCCCGACAGCGCTTCCGGCGGGCTGTACGGGGCGCTCGACACGGCGAAGCGGCTGAGCATGACCTGCTTCACCAGATCCTGCGTGAGCAGCGTCAGGCCGAAGGTCAGTAGCAGGTTGTAGCTGGGTTCCAGGCCGTACAGCCGCGAGAGCAGCGTGCGTTCTAGGGCCGCGCCCAGCAGGCCCACCAGCACCGGCGCGATGATGAGCGCCGGCCAGAAGCCCAGCCCCAGCGCCTGCCCCAGCGCGAAGGCCGTGAACGCGCCCAGCATGTACAGCGCTCCGTGTGCGAAATTCACGATGCGCAGCATTCCGAAGATCACCGCGAGGCCCAGCGACAGCATCGCGTAGAACGCGCCGTTCACAAGGCCGTTGAAGACCTGAATCAGCAGTAACTGTGTATTCATTCCGTCCCTTCAGCCGGCCACTTCCGCACGGCACCGGCCCCTGTCCCTCCGGATCGGGGCTGATGACGCGCCGCCCCGATCCTCCGTTGTCATGGCCTCTGGTCTGGCCCGCCTGCCTGGTTGACCGGCATCACGCTCCGTGGCCGGTCACATCTTGCACTTGCTCTCGCTCAGGGGCATGAAGGCCTTCGCGGCGGGAATGGTGCTCAGGCGCGTGAAGATGTCACCGGGTTCCTTCGCGTCGGCCTTGGCCTTGACCTGTACGGTGTGCACGTCGAGCAGCACGCGGTGATCCTGGGGGCGGATGCTGGCGTGCCGGGCGAAGAAGTCGTCGAAGGAGTAGCCTTCCAGCTCCTTCACCACGGCGTCGCTGGTGTCGGTCTTGGCGCGGGCCACGGCGTTCAGGTAGGTCATGGTGGCTGAGTACACGCCGGCCTGCGCCCAGGTGGGTTTCTTCCCGAAGGCCGCCTCGAACTTCGCGGCCCACTGGCGGGAACGGGCGTCGAAGTTCCAGAACCACGGCACGGTGGCCAGCGCCCCGGCGTAGGCGTCCTGGCCGAGCGCGGCCACGTCCGTCTCGAACAGCAGGCCGATCCCCAGGCCGATGCCCTGCTTCTTCAGACCGAACTCGTTGTACTGCTTGACGACGTTCACCAGGTCGTTCCCGGCCTGCATGGTGCCGAAGATCTTCGGCTTGAGGCTCTGCGCCTTGAGCAAGTACGTGCTGAAGTCCGTGTTCGGGAAGGGGGTGGCGTCGCTGGGGGCGACGAGCTTCCCGCCGTTCTCCTGCACGGCCGCCGTCATCTGGCGGTTCAGGTCCTGCCCGAAGGCGTAGTTCGGGTAGATGATGTACCAGCTCGTGCCGCCGCGTTTGGTCACGGCGGTGCCGGTGCCGTTGGCGAGCATGTAGTTGTCGTAGGCGTAGTGGAAGGTGTACTTGTTGCACTTCTCGTTCGTGAGGGCGGTGGTGCCGCCGGTCACGACCATCGAGATGACCTTCTTCTGCCGGCCGATCTCGGTCGCGGCCAGCGCGGTGCTGGACGTCGGCATGTCGACCAGCATGTCCACGTTCTGCCGGTCGATCATCTCGGCGGCCTTGTTGCTGGCCACGTCTGCTTTGTTCTGGTGATCCACGCCGATCACGCTGACCTTCCCGGCGTAGGCCTTGTTCGCCTTCATGAAATCGTCGGCGGCCATCTGCGCGGCCTTCACGCTGCCCTGCCCGGACAGCTCGGAGTACACGCCGGACAGGTCGGTCAGCACCCCGACCTTGATGCCGTTATCCGACAGGGTCTGTGCGTGGGTGGAGGACAGGGCGGTGGTGAGCAGCAGGGCGGTCAGGGTCTTGGTCTTCATGGGTTCCTCCAGGGGAATGTGATGTACGGGACGGGTTGGGGTCTTCAGACGCTCAGGGACTTCAGCAGGTCGCCTCGGCGGGCCTCGACGTCCGCGCGGGCGACCTCATCGACGACCATGCCGTCCACGAACACGTAGTGGCGATCTGCGAGGCGGGTGGCGAACCCCAGGTTCTGTTCGACCAGCAGCACGGCCATGCCCGCCTCGCGCAGCCCCTCGATGATCCGCCCGATGCCCTGCACGATCACGGGGGCCAGGCCCTCGCTGGGCTCGTCGAGCAGCAGCAGTCGGGGGCCACTGCGCAGTACCCGCACGATCGCCAGCATCTGCTGCTCGCCGCCCGAGAGCTTGCTGCCGGGGTGGTGGCCGCGCTCGCGCAGCACGGGGAAGGCCTCGTAGGCACGCTCGGTGGTCCAGCCCCCAGGCCGGGCGGGCGGGAGTTCCAGGTTCTCCTTCACGCTCAGGGTGCCCAGGATCGCGCGTTCCTCCGGCACCCACGCCAGCCCGCGCGCCGCGACCCGGTGGCTGTGCAGCCGCGTGATGTCCTGCCCGTCGAACGTGATCTGCCCGGTGCGGCTGCGCAGCACGCCCATGATCGATTTCAGGGTGGTGGTCTTGCCCGCCCCGTTGCGCCCGATCAGCGACACGACCTCGCCGGGATTCACGTGCAGGTTCACGCCGTGCAGCACGTGGCTCTGGCCGTAGTAGGCGTTCAGGTCACGGACGTCCAGCAGCGGGCTGGGTCCGGGCCCGGGGGCCGGGGAGGGACTGGCCGCGGCGTGCAGCGTCACGCGTGATCCTCGTCGCCCAGGTACGCTTCGATCACGCGTGGGTCGCGGCGCACGTCGTCGTACACGCCGCTGGCGAGCACCGACCCGTACTGGAGCACGGTGATGCGGTGGGCGAGTTCGGCCACGACGCTCATGTTGTGCTCGACGAGCACGACCGTCCGCCCCTGCGCGACCTGCTGCACCAGCCCGGTCACGCGGGCGATGCCCTCGCTGCCCATGCCGGAGGTCGGTTCATCCAGCAGCAGCACGCGCGGATCCTGCGTGAGGGAAATGCCGATCTCCAGCTGCCGTTTCTCGCCGTGAGACAGGTCGGCCGCGAGGCGGGCCTGCGCGCCCGCCAGCCCCACGTCGGCCAGGATCTGCTCCGCCCGGCCTGCCAGCGCGTCCAGGGTCGACAGGCGCGACCAGAACTGCCCCGGCAGCCGCGTGGGCGATTGCAGGGCGACCAGGACGTTCTCTCGCACGGTCATGCTGGGAAACACCGAACTGATCTGAAACGAGCGGCTCAGGCCGCGCCGCACGATCCGGTGCGGGGGCAGCAGGTCGATCCGCTCCCCGAACAGATGCACCTCGCCGCCCGTGGGTTTCAGGAAGCCGGAGAGCAGGTTGAACAGCGTGGTCTTGCCCGCACCGTTCGGGCCGATGATCGCGTGGATCTCTCCCTCCCGGATGTCCAGGCTCACGTCGTTGGTCGCGCGGAATCCCCGGAACTCCTTCACCAGATGCCGGGCTGCCAGCGCGATCGGCCCGCCGGGTGGAGGGGCGGGCGCTGGATGTGGTGTGGTCATGGCCGTCATGGTGACCGGCCGGATGCAGCTTCAGGCATCGTCCTCCCTTCCGTACGGTTGTGGTACGTAGGGAGTGTACGTGCCGGGCATCACGCCCGCGTTACAGCGGTGGCCTGCTCAGCGGCGACTGGGACCGCCCGCCTCGGAGGGACGCGGGTAGGCGGGCGTCTCGTTGCCCGGCGTGCGGCCGCGCACGTCCCGGAGGAGCGTGCGGATCTGCGCGAAATCCGCCTCGATGTCCCCCGTCGGCCGCACATACCCGATGATGCCGAACTGCCGGTGCCCCCAGTCGAAGGCAGTCACGCCGATCGGCACGCCGGCCTCCAGCGCCATGTAGTAAAAGCCGGTCTTCCAGTACTCCTCCCGCGAGCGGGTGCCCTCCGGGGCCACGGCCAGGACGAGTTCGGTCTCGCGGTTGATGATCGCCACGACGGCGTCCACAAAGTTCCCGCCGGCCCGGCGGCGATCCACGGGCAGGCCGCCCAGGGCGCGCATGATGACGCCCAGCGGCGGCGTGAACAGCTCGCGTTTGGCCAGGAAATGCATGGGCAGCCGCATGGCCAGGGCCAGCAGGATGCCGGGCCAGAAGTCCATGTTGCTGGTGTGCGGCGCGACGGCCGCCACGACCTTCGGGCCGGGCGGTGGAGCCAGCACCGGCGTCCAGCCGAGCAGCTGCATGGTCAGGCGGGCCAGCCGGGAGGTCAGGGTGGGCGTGCGGCCGGGCCACAGGGGAGACATGTTCCGGCGAGTATACGGGCGGAATTCAGCGCGGCCGGGTGTGATCCCGGCTCGGGGCCCGCTGGGCGGCCGGACGTTCCTGCCACGCGGCCAGCAGCAGCGAGATCACGATGGCCAGCCCGGCAAGCAGCAATTCCATGCCTGCCATCATGCCTGTTTTCATCCAACCTTCATATTACTTTTTTCTCGGTTCCTGCCGGAAAGCATACGGCGTGGCCCCTGACCGGGGGCCACGCTGCGCCGGGAACAGCAACCTGCCAACCCAGCCGTACGGAAATCACACCGCAGAGAACGAATGGATCAGTCGCGCTCAGACCGCTCGTGTTCCACGGTCACCAGGATGCGGCTGCCCGTGTGTCTCACGCGCAGCACGGCCTTTCCGCCCTGGGCGCTGCGGAACTCGCTGCGGATCTCGTTGCGGTTCTGGGTGGACTTCACCAGCACGTACCCTTCTGTCCGCAGGCGCGCCGCGTACTCGTCGTGCACTTCCCGCAGGTTCGTGCGGGCATCCATCGCGTTCCACTCGCGGGCATCACCCCACGGCATGACCGCGCCGGGAACAGGCCGGACGGGTGCGGGCTGCACGGGAACCGGCCGCACCGGAGCGGGCTGCACGCTGAGTGGCACCGAGCGGGCGGCCACGCGGTAGAAGGCCGTCGCGCTGTCCCAGGTGTTCTGCGGCACCGGCGTGACCACGATGCTCAGCGCCTGCGCGAGCTGCCCCTGCCCCTGCACGCTCACGGTGGCGAACGACCCCTGCTGGTTCTTGAACGACGCGATGTCGTCGATGTTCAGCGGCGTGCGGCTGGCCAGGGCCAGCACCTTGTTCACGCCGTACGGCGCAGCGATATCGAAGGTAAAGCCGTCCCCGGCGCCCGGGAAGACCTTCACGCTGCCGGCCTTCAGGAAGTTCCCGCCGCCCTGGTAACGGTTCGGGAGGATCAGGTCGACCTGTCCGGCCGGATCGACGTTGAACAGGTACACGTAGGCGTCCTGCGCGACGCTGGTATACAGGCGGATCTTCTCGCCCGGCAGGTAGTCGGGCGTGCCCGCGCCGCTGCTGTCCCGGTCGGTCCACACACGCACGTTCACGGGACTGGGCACGGGATTCACGATGATGCTCTGTGCGCTGATGCTCGGCGCAGCGTGGGCCGGGGTCGCCAGGGCGGTTCCCAGGAGGGTCAGGGCGAGGATCTTCTTCATGCCCGGCAGTGTGCGCTGGCATCATGACCCCAGACTGACGTGCCCCGACCTTACTAAACGGGCGGTCATTCGTCTTCCCGTTCCTGCCTTTGCGGCCCGGTAGACTGGAGGGGTGATCCCCCGCACTGCGGCCACCACCCTCCGCTCCCGTCCATTCCGCCGGGGGTTCCTGCTGCTGTCGCTGCTGGGTGCGGGTGTGGCACTGTCGGTACCAGCCCTTCCGGCGAGGCCGCTGCCGGGTATTCCCGTGTTCACGTATTCCCACCCCGCCCGGCACATGCCCCCGGCCCTGCCGGGCGAAGCGGTGGTGCTCACCGTCGAGAGCGGCAGTCTGCGCAAACCCCTGACCCTGCGGCAGCTCAAGTCCCTGCCCGCCGTGCGCTACCGCACCAACCACATGCAACTGCACCAGGACTACACCTACGAGGGCGTGGCCCTGCGTGACCTGGCGATCCTGGGCGGCTTCAGCGGTCAGAACCTGCGAATTGCCGCTGCAAACGGCTTCGCCTCGACCATCCTGGCTAGCGACTACATGAACTACCCCATCATGCTCGCCTACTCGGCCGACGGCAACCCCATTCCCACCCTGAAAAAAGGCCCCCTGACCGTCGTGTTGCCTGCCCGCCCGGAACGCTTCCACGAGGGCACGTACTCGGCCGCGTGGGTGTGGTTCGCCGAGCGCATCACGCCCGTCCCGTGACCCCGGTCGACGTCATGCGGCGGTACCTGCGGGGTACACCTCCGCTCGTCGCGCTGCGTGAAGTCCTGCTGGCCGCGCTGCCCGCCGTGCTGACCATTGTGCTGCTCCTTCAGGCCACCCGGCCCGCGTATCAGGCGCTCATCAGTGGTGGAACCGGCTGGACCCCCCACGCCTATCAGGGGCTGGCTCAGGATGTGCTGGAATACCAGATCGGAAGGCTGCACGGGAACCTCTCGGCGCAGCAGCAGAAATTCAGGCGTGACATCGCCCTGTCGAGCGCCATTAATCCCGGCCAGTTCAACGAACTGGCGCAGGTGGAGCGGCAAGGCGCAGCCAGATTGTCCCGGATCGCCCGGTACCTCGAGCAGGACACCCTCGATTCGCTGGAGCTGGCCTCCAAGGAGGCGGTGGCACTCAACTCGCAGGCAGCGCAGTACTCGACCGTGCTGCACCGACGGTACGTGGGCACGTTGCAGTTCCTGCAGCGGCTGCTGATTGGAACTGCGGCCGTCACGGGCCTGCTGAGCATGCTGCTGACAGCCCGCGCGCTGATCATGTGGCGCGCGGAACGCCACCGTCACGCGCAGCGGGAGGCTCGGCAGCGCGAGGCCCTGCAACTTGCCAGCCACGAACTCAGGCGGCCGCTGCAGTCACTGCTGCTGGCCAGCGACCTGCTGCGGCACGCGGACACCCCGGATCGGCAACAGCATCTGCTGTCCCTGATCGAGGAGAGTGCGACGCAGCTGGCCAACCGGGCCGACCTGACCCGGCTGAACGACCTGTACCTGGACGTGACGCTCCATGTCGAATCCACGGATCTGCGCACCGTGCTGTGGCCCTTTGCGTCCCCCCGCGTGAGCGTGAGCGTGCCGCTGGAACCCGTGCCCTGGATGGTTGACCGCAACCGTCTGCGGCAGATTCTGGAGAACCTGATCGAAAACGCCCTGAAGTACACGGACGGCCCGGTCGAGGTCACGCTGTGCGGGGCGGAGGGTGGGCCGCAGATCCGCATCCGGGATCACGGCCCCGGCCTGGGCGTGGAATGGTTGGAGACGGTCTTCCTGCCCTACGAGCGTGGCCCGCGCGGCCCGCGCGATGGGCAGGGGCTGGGGCTGCCCCTGGTGCGCCGGTACGCGGGGGCCCACGGGGGCGACGTGACCCTCGCCTTGGCCGAGGGCGGCGGCCTGATCGCAACCGTTCGCCTGGGAGAACCCTCCGCCGTGCTCACCGAGCCCCGGCCGACCACCCTTCTCCGGTGAGACTGAGCGGCGGTGTTCAGGGCGAGGCGAACACCTGCGTCCAGTACCGGACATACGTCGTGCCCGGCCGGTTCACGTATGCCAGACCGATCAGGCTGTAGTCCCCCATGATGTTGTGACAGTGGCCTGGGCTGCGGAGCCAGCCGTCCACGACCTGCGCGGGCGTCTCGTGGCCGGCGGCAATGTTCTCTCCCACCGCGCTCGGCTGCATGCCGGCCGCCTGCACGCGCCGCATGGGCGTGCTGCCGTCCAGGCCGCTCACATGATCGAAGTATCCGGCGACGGCCATGCCCGCAGACTGCGCCAGCGCGGCCACGTCCAGCGTGACGTTCTGCCTGAGGGGCGGCAGGGCCGGACCGCCCTCACGCAGCGTGGCGCAGTTCCAGCCGTGCGCGCGGGCGAGGTTGGTGAGACGCAGCACCTCGTTCTCGTACACCACGCTGCCCGTGAAGGCGGCGGCCGTGAACGACACGCTGCGTTCCTGCACCTGGCCGCCCTGCGTGATGCCGGCCGTGACGGCGCGGTGCGGCCCCTCGCTCAGGCGCACCGGGCGGGAGGTGACGGTCTGGCCGTCGAGGGTCAGCCTGGGGGGGGTGGGCGTGTAGTACACGCTGTCCACGGCGCTCAGCTGCACCTGTCCCTGGCCGAGCAGGATGGTCAGTTCACTGCGTTCAGGTCCGGCGGACTGCACGTCGATGGTGCTCTGCGCGCGGCTGACCATGCGGCCCTGGGCGTCCAGCAGCCGCGCCTGCATGGTGTACACGCCGCTGTGGTAGTAGGTGTGCTGCACCTGCGTTCCGTTCGCCGTTCCGCCGTCCCCGAACGTCCACTCGACCCGGTAGGCGGGCGCGATATTCGCGTGGAAGGTGACCAGCAGCGGAGCGCGGCCCTCGGAGCTCGCGGTATACCCGACCTTGAACGGCGTCTGGTCGGCGGCGGTCTGACCGTGCGCGCCGCCCGGGCCGGGAGCGCCGGCACTGCACGCGAGCGCGCCGAGCAGCAGCGCCCGCCGGAACAAGGAGGAAGGGCGTCCGGGCATCACGCCTTCAGGCTACGTGCCCGCGTCTGTCTGCGGTGTGACACATGCGGCATCCGCCCAGAACGCGTGGATCAGTTCACGTCCGCGACATCCGCGAGGAGCTGAGCGAGCTGCTCCTTGGCGCGGAACACGCGGCTTTTGGCCGTGCCGACGGCCACGCCCTGAATCTGTGCGATCTCCTCGTACGGTAGATCCTCCACAAAGCGCAGCACCACGGCCTCGCGGTACTCCTCCGGGAGTTTCAGCAGGGCACGCTGCACGCGATCCTGCGCGTCGGCGCTCTCGGCCGCCTGCACGGGCGAGCGCGCGGCGCTCGTGACCTCGAAGCCCACGTCCTCGCGCGCTTCCTCCAGACTGAAGCGCTGGAGCTGCTTGCGGCGGTGCGATTCGATCTGGGTATTGCGCGCCACCTGGTACAGCCAGGGCAGGACGCGCTCGCCCGGCCGGAAGGTGCGGATGCTCCGCCACGCGCGGTAGAAGACCTCCTGCGTCAGGTCCAGCGCGTCGTCGCTGTTGCCCTCCAGGCGGTACAGGTAACCGTACATGCGGCCCTCGTACTCCTGCACGAACTCGTACCACGCGGCCTCGTCGCCCGCCACGAGCCGCCCATACCGCTCGGTGGGCAGCAGGTCGGCGGGGGCGTCTGGCAGGGTCTCCACAGTGAGCGCAGGATAGCGCGGCGCGCCGGGGAAGGCCGCCGTAAGACGCAGCGCGCTAGCATGCCCCCGTTTCTTCCCTCCACAGCGCCCATGACGACCCTTCCGACCTCCACCCCCCCTGCGCCCGACGCCGCGCAGAGCGGCAGTCTGCTCGACGCGCTGCGCCCCATGCTGCCGGACCTGAGCGTGGGGGCGCTGCTGGGGTTCGCGACCGGCGTGGCCCTGCGGCACGTGGGCCGGGTCGTGCTGATCGTGGTGGGCGTGCTGTTCATCGTGCTGCAACTGCTCGCGTACTTCGACCTGGTCACCATCAACTGGCTGAAGATCCAGGCCCTGTCCGAACCGTGGCTGCGGCAGGGGGGCGAGCAGGGCGCGTCGTGGCTGCGGCGCGTGCTGACCGCGAACCTGCCCTTCGCGGGGGCGTTCACGGCCGGGCTGTTGGTCGGCCTGCGGGCACGCGTCTAGCGCGAGGCCCGGTGCCTGGGCACCGGTCTGGACGGCTGCCCTACACTGCGCGCATGACTGCGACGCCGCCCGGTGGCCTCACCCCAGATGAGTTCCGGCAGACCCTCGGCCGCTTCGCGAGCGGCGTGACCGTCATTACGGCCACGGACGGCACGCAGCGCCGGGGCATGACCGCCAACGCCTTCGTGTCGGTGAGCCTCACGCCGCCCCTGATCCTGGTCAGCGTGGATGTCCGGGCCCACATGCACGCCCTGCTCGCCGAGGAGAACGTCACGCACTTCGGCGTGAACGTCCTGAGCAGTACGCAGCGACACCTCAGCGAGCATTTCGCCGGCAAACTCGGCCCGGAAGAACAGGTGCCGTGGTTTGAGCACGAGGGTCTGCCCCTGCTGGGCGGCGCGGTCGCGCAACTCGTGTGCCGCAGACACCAGGCCATTGCCGCCGGAGACCACACGCTGTACCTGGGCTTCGTGGAATATGCCCGCTACACCGACGACGATCCGCTGGTGTATTTCCGTGGGCAGTACCACGAACTCGGGTAGGAGCCGCCGTGCCGCCCTACGCGCTGCAACTGCTGATCGCGCTGCTGATCGTCGGCCTGAGCGTCCTGGTCGGCTTCCCGCTCGCCATCGGCGGGAACCGGCACGTGGACGCCCTGGACGCCCTCCTGCTGATGTTCGCCCTGGTGAACCTGCGAACTGCATGGACCGCCGCGAACGCCGTCAACGGTGGCCGCGCCCTCGCGTGGTTCGTCGTCTCGGGCCTGCTCGTGGCCGCCCTGATCACCTGGGCGATGGTGCGCGCCCTGACCCCCACCCCGTAGCGGGTTCCATGCGCCGCAGTCCGCGCCGGACACGCGGGCTACACTCCGGGGCATGATCCGTCTCGCCATCCTCGCGGACCTGCACGCCAACCTGGCGGCCACGCTCGCGGTTCACGCGGACATGCAGCGCCGCGGCCTGACCGACGCGTGGGTGCTGGGTGACCTGGTCGGCAAGGGACCCCGCCCGAAGGAAGTGCTGGAATGGACGCAGGCCCACGCCAGCCGCGTCATCCAGGGCAACTGGGACGCCCGTGTGGCCGGCGCCACCCACCGCCCGCAGGATCTGTGGCCGCGCAGCAAGCTGAGCCCCGCGCAACTCTCGTACCTGGGCGACCTGCCGTACGGGATCGAGGAGCAGTTCGCGGGCGCGTGGTGGCGGTTCGTGCACGCCAGTTCGCGCGGCCTGTTCCACCGCCTGTACCCGCACAGCAGCCTCGCCGATCAGATCAGTGCCTTCGAGCCCAACGCGCAGTACGGCCTGAACGCCCACGCCGACGCGCTGGTCTACGCCGACATGCACGAGGCCCTGCTGCTGGACGTCGAGGGCCGGCCGCTGATCAACTGCGGCAGCGTGGGCAACCCCCTGGATTCCACCCTGCCGTGCTACCTGATCCTGGAATTCGACCCGCACAGCCCCATGCACGCCGCCACCTTCGTGCGCCTGACCTACGACCGTGACGAGGAAATCAGCGCCGCCGAGGCCAGCGGCATGCCCTTCACCAAGGAATACATCACCGAACTGCTGACCGGCGCCTTCCAGAAGCGAAGGGCACGGACAGGGGAGTAGGGCGCGTAGGATCGCCAGCCTGTTGAGCTGGGGGCGTGGTCAAGCGCTGTCATGACGCCTGGAAGACGCCGTTCCCAACCTTGACCAAGCATCAAGACCTGTTTTGCTGCCTCAACCCATCAGCGCTCCACTTCATCGCCGAGGACGGAGCCGGATCAGCCCTCGGCCAGTTCTCCGCGCTCGCGCATGACGGCCTCGAGTTTCGCGGGTTCCAGCAGGCTGGCGGCGGCCCCGTAGCGTTTCTGCACGGCGCGCTGCACGATCCAGAACGCAACGGCGATGCCTGCGAGGCTGACGATCAGGCCGGGCACGCGCATGATGGCGTTCACGGTGGCGACCTCGGCGTTGAAGGCGTCCGTGCCGAACTTCGCGGTCACGCGGGCGTAGTTCACGATGCTGTTCACCACGCCGCCCAGCAGATCGACGGCGGCGAACAGCACGGTGCCCAGCGCCAGCGCCCGGTGCACGCCGGGGTCGCGCATGGCCTGCTGAGTGGCCGCGCGGTGTTCGGGCGTCTCGCCCAGGCTGGCGGCGTCGATGAACACGCGCAGCAGGGGCACGCTGGTGGCGGCGCTGACCAGGAACAGCACGCCGGTCAGGTACGAGCGGGCGCTGTCTTTCACGGCGAACCAGAAGCCGTCCACGAACCAGAACGCCAGTGCGCCCGAGAAGATGGCGCCGGCCCCGCCGATCATGGCAACTGGGCTGAGGGTGCGGTTGCGGATCAGGTCCCACAGGACGTAGGCGACGGGGATCAGGGCGGCCAGGACGTACGCGCGGACGTTGCCGGTGGTGCCGCCTCCGAAGACCTGCTCGGCGATGCTGATGCCGCTGCCCAGGATGTTCGGGCTGAGCACCAGGATCGGAATGATGAACGTGAACACCAGATCCCAGACGGTCTTGGGGACGCCCGCACGGGCTTTCCTGGCGATGGGGGAGAAGGGAGTGGGGCCTGACATATCAGCGTGCATTGTCGCACCCACAGATGAACCCTGACAGGAGTGCCGTGCGGGGGAGCAGGGACGCGTGCCATGCTGGGCACGTCACCTTCCCTTTCCACTGCTTTTCTGGAGGACTATGCGTCCCAATCCGCTCCTGTCGGCCCTCGGGTACTGTGCTTCCGACCGTGTGGTGATCTTTCATGCCGACGACATCGGCATGTGTGGGGCCACGGTGGATGCCTACGCGGATCTGCTGGAGGCGGGCCTACTGACCTCGGCGGCGCTGATGGTGCCGTGCCCGGCGGCGGCCGAGGGGGCGGCGGTCGCCCGCGCCCACCCGGCGGCGGACATGGGAGTGCACCTGACCATCACCAGTGAGTGGGACGCCCTGCGCTGGGGGCCGGTCAGTACCCGCGACCCGGCCAGCGGCCTGCTGGATGCCCAGGGGTACTTCCCGCATGACAATCCGGAGATCCAGGCCAACGGCCGACCAGAGGCCGTGCGCGACGAGCTGGCCGCGCAGGTCAGCCGCGCGCGGGCGTGGGGCGTGGACGTCACTCACGTGGACTCGCACATGGGCGCGCTGGCCCACCCGAAATTCCTGCCCGCCGTGATGGCCCTGGCCGGGCGGGAGCGGGTGCCCGCCATGTACCCGCGCATGGGCGTGGACGGCTGGCGCGCGCAGGGCTTCGACCCCCTCAGCGCCTCACTGGCGTGGGGCTACGGGCGGCTGGTGCAGGCGGCGGGGCGGCCCCTGGTCGATCACCTGCGGATGCTGCCGCTGCACGTGGGCGGCGACCATGTGGAACTCACGCGGCGGATGCTCGCGGACCTGCCGCCGGGCATCACGCACTTCATCCTGCACCCCGCGCGGGACACGCCCGAACTGCGGGCCATCTGCTCAGACTGGGAGGGTCGCGTGGCGAACTACGAGGCCTTCCGCGACCCGCGCATGGTGGATGTGATCGCACAGAGCGGCGTCCACGCCATCGGCTACCGGCCCTTGAGGGAGTGGATGCGGCAGCCGACATGAACGCCGTCCGAGACGATGATCCGTCTTCGGGTACCGCGTGGCGCTACGCCATCATGAACTTCGGCCTGACCATTCCCGCCCAGGCGAGCAGTTTCCTGCTGCTGTACTACGTGGACGGCCAGAAACTCAGCCCGGCGTGGGCGGCGACCATCATGACGTGCTTTGCCGTGTACAACGCCATCGACAATCCGGTGATCGGCTTTCTGTCCGACCGGACGCGCAGCCGCCTGGGCCGCCGCATTCCGTACGTGCGCTACGGAACGCTGCCCACCCTGCTGGGCTTCGCGCTGATGTTCAACGCGCCGTTCAGTGGTGTGGATCAGCCCTGGGCGCTGGTCGCGTACTTCGCGGCCACGTGGTGGCTGTGGGAGACGGCCGGCACCGCCGTCGGCACCGGGTACCTGGCGTTGCTGCCCGAGATGTTCCGTAGCTATGCCCAACGCACCGGCGTGGCCTGGCGCATGAACGTCGTGCAGGTCGTGGGCCTGCTGATCGGGCTGGCGCTGCCGCCCGTGCTGGCCGCCCGCCTGGGCTGGGGCGCAACTGCCGCCACGTTCGCGGTGATCTCTGGAATCGCTCTCTTCAGCGGCCTGGGCGCGCTGCGCGAGCGGCCCGGTTCCCAGCAGGTCCAGGCGCTGCCGCTGCTGGAGGCCCTGAGGGCCACCTTCGGCAACCGCAGTTTCCTGACGGTCGTGCTCGCGCAGACCATGCGCTTCGTCACGACCGGCACCCTGGCCGCCGGGATGGGCTTCTACGTGAAGTACACGCTGGGCCATCCGGGTGGCGCGGTCACGACCCTGCTGCTCGCCACGGCGTTCGTCGTGGCGGGCGCGAGCCTGTGGCCGTGGCGGGTGCTGGTCGCGGGCCGCGCCGGCGCACGCACCACCCTGATGCTCGCGTTCGCGGTCACAGGCCTCAGCGTGAGCCTGCTGGCCGTGATGCGCACCCTGGCGGGCGTGTGGCCGGTCACGGCCCTCTTCGGCGTGGGCCTGGGCGGCATGATCCTGATGGGTGACGTGATCCTGGCCGACGTGATCGACGAGGACGAGGTGCGCACCGGCCAGCGGCGCGAGGGCATGTACTACGGCCTGAGCGGTCTGATCACCACCCTGAGCGGCGCACTGGTCTCGCTGGCCTTCGGCTGGGTCGCGCACCGCTACGGCTACGACCCGACCCTCGCCGTGCAGCCCGCCAGCGTCGCGGAGGGATTCCGGGTCTTCATGACCGTGCCGCCCATCGCGGGAGCCGTGCTGGCCCTGGCGCTGCTGTCGTTGTACCCGCTGCACGGTGAGCGGCTGGCGGCCGTGCGCCGCATCCTGGCCGCCCGCGCCGCCGCCTAAGGGCCGTGTGCTGTGGAGGTCGGGTGTCCCGGCCCCGCCGGAGTACGCTGCCGGGCGTGAATGCGCCCGCCCCCGAATTTCCCACGTTCCCCGCGCGGACGTTCCTGCCGTCCTTCCTGCTGGGCTGGGGCATCGGCGCGGCCCTGACCTTCGCCGTGCGGGCCGGGGCCGCCATGCTGTTGAGTGCGCCGTGTCAGGGGCACACGCTGCTGGCGCTGCTGCTGCCGCTGCTGCTAGGGCCGGGCGGGCTGGCCTTTGCGGCGGCGAACTGGCGGCGTCCCGGACTGGCGGCGCTGGGGCTGGGGCTGGTCGTGGCCTCGTTGCTGCCCGCGCTGTATGTGGGGGCGCGCGATATCGCGGTGCTGCGCGGCGAGGGCTGCGCGGGCGGGTATATCGTGTTCGCCCCGGCCGGGGGGGCGTCCGTGTCCAGCCTCAGTCTCCCGGTCGGGACAACGCGCGACCTGACCGGCCGGATCGGGGGGTACACTCGCACCACCCATCCCGGCACGTTCACGTTGCAGGCACAGTCGAGTACGCCGGGCATCACGGTCACGCTGCCCCGCACGGCCGTTCGGGCGGGCGAGGTGTTCCCGGTGCGGATCACGGCCGCGCCGGACACCGGTGTAAATACCTATACCGTGGGCGTGCAGGCCACCACGACGCGAGAAGGCAAGGTCGCGAGCGCCAGTTCATCGCTGGATATCGATGTCCGGCCTGCAGTGTCTCCCTGAGCAGGTGAGAAGTTCAGGTTGTTCAGGCCGCAGTGGGAGTTAGCCGATGCTTTCGGCATCGGCCAGTTCCCGAACCTGTCCAGGTGTCAGGATCGAGAGGAGCACCACGACAGGTGTGATCAGCGTTCCGACCAGGGCGTGACTTGAGCGATCCACCGGGCTGGCGGCCGCTCTGGACGCACCGAGTCGTGGGTGGGGGTCAGGTGACCGGGCCATCAGGCCCTCAGCATCACTCCTCCGCTCTGTCGAATTTCTCACAGATCCGTATGGGGAGCCGGTGGGTATGGCCTGTCGAGCGCCCTCCAAAACGCCGGGCCGTTCTGACTGGTCGTGAGATTCCTGGCCGGTTGACGCCGCCGGGCCTCTGGCCTGTTACGCTGCCCTCTGTGCCGGATCTGGCCGATCTTCTCACCACCATCAACCGCACCTTCCTGACCATGCTGGTGGTCATGGATCCGGTCGGTCTGGCGCCCATCTTCATCGGACTTGCCGGGCACCGCCCCAGCTTCGAGCGGCGGCGGGTCGCCGCGCGGGCCTCGCTGGTTGCGGGCGGCATCATCCTGGCCTTCGGGCTGGGCGGACGGGCCCTGCTGGAGCACCTCGGCATCAGCCTGAGCTCGTTCCGCGTGGCGGGCGGCATTCTGCTTTTCCTGATCGCGCTGGATATGGTGTTCGCGCGGCCCAGCGGCAGCAAGGAAAGTCCGGATGAGGAGCGCGAGGCGCAGGAACGCCAGGACATCAGCGTGTTCCCCCTCGCCATTCCGCTGATCGCGGGGCCGGGCACGCTGGCGAGCATCATGATCCAGGCGAGCGCCACGCATGGCAATCCGTGGCTGCTGGCCGTGGTGTTCGTCGTGACCGGCTTCGTGCT
The DNA here is from genome assembly GCF_004801415.1 of Deinococcus sp. KSM4-11. NCBI lineage: Bacteria > Thermotogati > Deinococcota > Deinococci > Deinococcales > Deinococcaceae > Deinococcus > Deinococcus sp. KSM4-11. The sequence goes on from NZ_SSNX01000008.1 coordinate 35,782, forward strand.
GCTGCTGTGCTACCTCGCGCTGCGGCTCTCCGGGCAGATCGCCCGCGTGATCGGCGTGACCGGCGTGCATGTGGTCACGCGCGTGCTGGGGGTGCTGCTGGGCGCGCTCGCCGTGCAGTACGTCGCCGATGGCGTGCTGGAACTGCTGCGCGGCGGCCTGAAAACAGGCTGAGCGGCTCGGCCCGGTAGGCCACAACCATCAGCGTGCAGGGCGTCCACTAAGCGTCCCGGCGCAACATTGGCCTGACTGGCGCGGGTTAGAATGCCGGGCATGATCTCCAGAAAGGACATGCCCAGAGAGGAGGAAGTGCGAATACCGCACGTGGCGGCAGATCTCAATGCCCCACGCGTGCTGGTACTGAACGCCTCCTATGAACCCCTCCACGTGACCAGCGCCAAGCGCGCGATCACGCTGGTGCAGTACGGCGTCGCCGAAGTCCTGGAGAACAGCCCCGACATCGTCCGCTCGCCCAGCACGATCCTGAAGGTGCCCAGCGTGATCCGCCTGCGCAAGTACGTGCGCCGTCCGCGCGTGCACCCGGTGCCGTTCAACCGCCGCAACGTGCTCCGGCGCGACACCTTCGCCTGCCAGTACTGCGGCAGCCCCGAGGAGCTCACCATGGATCACGTCATGCCCAGATCCCGGGGCGGGCGGCACAACTGGGAGAATGTCGTCACGGCGTGCAGATCGTGCAACCAGCGGAAGGGGAGCCGCACCCCCGACGAGGCCGGGATGCCGCTGCGCACCCGGCCTCGCGCGCCGACGTTCGGCGTGTACGCGCACGGCCAGTTCGCGCACTGGCAGCCGGAATGGGCCCGCTACATCCACTGATCCGAGGTGGGGTTGAATCGCTCGTCTTGAACCGGTCGACAGCGAGGGGCAACCGCGTATGGCCCCGCCCTGATGCAAGAAGAAGGCCGCCCAGATTCCCCAGGGCGGCCTTCTTCATGTCCTGCTGTTCACATTCGTTCAGGGAACGACGCTGTACTGCAGGTTGTACACCAGGCCGGCGCGGCCCTTGGCGAACATCTCCGTGAAGGGCGTGCCCGTGATCTGGTGGTTGCCGGTCGTGAAGAACGCACCGTCGCAGGTCAGGTAATCGCCCTTGCGGCCGTTGCCGCCCTTGGTGTCACCGCAGTATGCGAACGGGGCCTGGTTCTCCACGTACTGCTTGTTGCCGGTGCGGATGAAACGCACGCTCTTGACCGTGCCCGTGGTGTTCGCGCGGAAGTTCAGGTGTCGGGGTAGGGCCGACAGCTGCAGGCGCGCGCCGGGGCGGATGGGGTCGTAGCCGGGCACCGGCTGGTTGTTGTCGGCATTGATCAGGGTGAAGCTGGTCACGGCGAAGGCCGGCGCGGGCGTCGGGGCGGGTGCCTGGGCCACATTCACCACGGCGTACGTCAGGGACAGGCCCAGGCCCATCTGGCCGCCCGCGTTGGCAGCGGTGTAGGGGGTGGCGATCATGGTGTGCTGCCCGCCACGCAGGGCCTCGGCGCAGTCACTGCCGTTGCACAGCGAGAACGGCGCGATGTTCTCGCTGTGGTAGTTCAGGTTGCCGTCCAGACCGAAGCGGACGCTGCCGACCTGACCGACCGTGTTGGCGCGCAGGCTCAGGCGGGCGGGCAGCGTGGCCAGGTTCAGGGTCGCGCCGGGCTGGATGGGGTCGTAACCGGGCACCGGCTGGTTGGTGTCGGCGTTGAGCAGCGTCACGCTGCCCACCGAGATGGGCGACGTGGGATTCACGACGATGCTCTGGCTCTTGACCTGCGCGTACGCAGCGATGGGAGCGAGGCTGGTCAGGGCGGTCAGGATCAGGGTGAAGCGCAGGGGACGGGACGTAGTCATGGGACTCCTTGGAACTGCTCGGAAAGGTGGGAGGGGGAAGCGGCACCCCGCATCGGGCCGGGGGCCTGCTGACCCCCTGGGTGTAGCGGCCGAAGATGACGCCGGACTGATGGGCCTCCACATGTTCCCTTTGGTTTTACAGGGGCACTGGGCGTACACGGCCCTTTCTCAACGTTTCATACGGATTTTCCAGGTTTCTTTAAAGATGGAGGCCGGGGCCGGAACCGGGGGCGGCGCGCCGGTAGACTGCGGCATGAACCGCGAGCAGGCCCATGCCCTGATGCTGGAACACACGCCCTCCGCCTCGTTGCAACGCCACATGCTGAACGTCGAGGCGGCCATGCGCTGGTATGCCCGCCACTGGGGCGATGACGAACAGACCTATGCCGTGGCTGGGCTGCTGCACGACTTCGACTATGAGCTGCACCCGCAGGAGCACCCCACCTGGGGCGTCACGTACCTGCGGGAGCACACGGACACCCCGCCGGAGGTGCTCGACGCGATCATGGGTCACGCGGCCTACACGGGCACGCCCCGCGAGAGCCGGCTCTCGAAGACCCTGTTCGCCGTGGATGAACTCACCGGCCTGGTTCAGGCCGCCGCCCTGATCCGCCCGGATCGGGACGTGCGGGCGGTGGAACTGGGCAGTCTGCGCAAACGCTTCAAGAACCGCGCCTTCGCGGCGGGCGTGAACCGTGATGAGGTGATCCAGGGGGCTGAGGAACTGGGGGTGGAGTTGGATACTCACCTGCAAAACGTGCTTCAGGCCATGCAGGAGGCCGCCGAGCCGGTGGCCGGTGACGCTCCGGTGGCCTGACGTCCTGCGGTCGTGGTCGCCGACACAGAAAACGCGGCCACCCGATGTCAGGGTGGCCGCGTCCAGACGCTTTCACTGGCCGGTCAGGGTCGATCCTGGTGGGGAGGGAAACGTACGAAGGTCATCCAGAAGTTCTCGAAGGCGCGCATGGCGTTCAGGAAGTTCTCGAAGCCCACGGGTTTGACCACATAGCCACTGGCGTGCCGTTCGTAGGAACTGCGGACATCCTCGTCGGACTGGCTGGTGGTCAGCATCACCACGGGAATGCTGCCCAGAGACCGATCCGCCTTGATCTCCTGCAGAACTTCCAGGCCGTTCTTGCGGGGCATGTTGATGTCCATCAGGATCACGTCCGGCCGGGGCGCGTGGGCGTGCTCGCCCTCGCGACGCAGGAAACGCAGGGCTTCCACGCCATCACGCGCGACGTGCAGGCGGTTGGGGACGCTGGCCTCCCCGAAGGCTTCCAGGGTCAGCAGCACGTCCGGTTCGTTGTCCTCGACCAGCAGAATTTCGATGGGGCGGGTGGTGGATTCAGTCATGGCGTGGGCGCGGGTGCGGCGGGCAGCGTGAAGTGGAAGCTACTGCCCTGTCCGGGCGTGGACTCCAGCCACAGGCGGCCGCCGTGATGCTCCACGATTCTACGGCAGATGGCCAGGCCCATCCCGTTGCCGGCGTACGCGTCCCGCTGGTTCAGGCGCTGGAAGATTTCGAACACCCGCTCCGTGTTCTGCGGCTCGATGCCGATGCCGTTGTCGGTCACGCTGACCTGCACCTGTGTGCCCTCCTGCACCGACGTGACGCGCACCACGGGCAGTCGCTCCGGGGGCACGAACTTCAGGGCATTCCCCACCAGGTTGGTCAGGAGCTGCGTGACCAGCGATTCCTGCGCCATCACCGTAGCCGGCGTGTCCCACTCCAGCGTGCCGCCCCCTTGCAGCAGCGCGGCCTCCACGTCCTGCGCGACCACCGCCATCGTGTCGTGGAGTGAGACCGCGTGCCGTGGAGTCTCGCTGCGGCTCACCCGGGCGAAGGCCAGCAGATCCTGGATCAGGCCGCGCATGCGGTCCACGGCTGCCTGCATGAATCCCAGGTACTGCGTGGCGCGGGCGTCCAGCTGTCCCTCGTAGCGGCGGGCGAGCAGCTCGGTGTAACTGCCGAGCGTCCGCAGGGGCTCCTGCAGGTCGTGGCTGGCGACCGACGCGAACTGCTCCAGGTCATGGTTGCTGCGCTGCAGTTCCTGCATGGCTGCGCGCAGTTCCTCCTGCGCCCGCGTGCGCTCCGTGATGTCCTGAACCATCACCACCGCGCCCGTCACCTCGCCCTGCGTGCCCAGGGTGGGTGTCACCACGTACGACACCGGCACCGCGTGCCCCTGGGCGTGCCAGAACACGTCGGCCTCGACGCGCCTTACCTCGCCGTCGCGCAGCGTGCGGTGGATCGGGCAGTCCTGCACCGGGTACGGGGATCCATCGGCGTGGTGGTGGTGGATCAGGTCGTGCTGGGGCGCGCCGATCAGGCGCTCCACCGGGTAGCCCAGCATTCGCGCCGCGCTGGGATTGACGAAGGTGTTGTGGCCGCTCGTGTCCAGCCCGAACACTCCCTCCCCGGCGGCCGTGAGCAGCAGCGTGGAGAAGCGCGTCACCTCGGCCAGACGCTGCGTGCGCTCCTGCACGCGCTCCTCCAGCTCCGCCTGAACCATGGCCTGGTGCTCCGTGGCGTCCCGCTCGGCGTTCACCTCGCTGTTCGTGCCGACCCATTCCTGAACCTGCCCGGCGTCGTCCCGCACCAGGACGCCCCGCGCCCGCATGGGCACGAACTCGCCGTCCACCCGCCGCACGCGGTAGGTGGTCGCGTACACGCCCTGCGACTCCACGGCGGCCTTCCAGGCCTCCAGCGTGTGCGCCCGGTCGTCGTGGTGGATGGCCGACAGCCACCCCCGGCCCTCGTACTCCTGGGGCGTCTGCCCGGTGAAGGCCTCCCACGCGGCCTGCGGCGCAGGAAAATACCCGTCCGGACTGGCCGTCCACACGATCTGTGCGGTGGCCTCGACCAGGGAACGGAAGCGCCGCTCGCTGTGTCGCAGGGCCGCCTCGGTGCGCTGCGGGCCGGTCACGTCCTCGAACATCACCGTCACCTGCCGCACCTGCGAACTGCCCGGCACGCGGCGCGGCACGGCCGTCACCTTCAGCCAGCGCCACGACTCCGAGGGCGGGTGGTAGATGCCCATGCCCACGTTCCGCTGCACCTGACCGGTCCGGATCGCCTGCATGGCCGCCCGCTCCTCGGCCGGGAACGGCTCGCCGTTCGGCCGGATGGCCCGCCAACGCGGATCCATGGAATCCAGGCCGGTCAGCTGCTCCAGACTGACGCCCAGAATCTCCTGCGCGCGGTCGTTCGCATGCAGGAAACTGCTGTCGGGGCCATGCACGGTCACGCCCAGGCCCAGGGTGTCCAGCAGATCCAGCGCGGCCGTCAGCGGATCGCGGCCCACCTGCAGGTGCACCAGCGCCGCCCCTGACCCGGCCGGCGCGACCGTCACCGTGCCCGGCGCAATCATGTCGGGCAGCTTCACGCTCAGGCTGACCGTCTCGCCCTGCCACGCCTGCGCCACGGCCGCCTGCACCTCGGGGCCGGCCGATCCATGCACCATCTGCCGCCAGTCCTCGGGCACGCCCAGCTGGAGCAGGCGGCTGCGCGCGGCGGGATTCATGGCGGCCGAACCGTCCTCCCGGACGAGCACCACTGGGTTCGGGATGGCCTGGATCAGGGCGCTGAAGTCCGGGCTGGCTGCGTTCAGACCCACGGAACGCGTCAGCCGCGCAGGGCGTAACCGACGCCGCGCACCGTGCGCAGCAGTCCGTACCCGTCGAGGTCCCGCAGCTTGGCGCGCAGGTTGGCCATGTGCACGTCCACCACGTTGCTGCCGTCCGGCAGTCTGCCCTGCCAGATCTCCTGACCGATCTCCTGGCGCGAGTACACCCGGCCCGGCTGGCGGATCAGCAGCGCCAGGATGTCGAACTCCTTGGGCGAGAGCCGCAGCTCTTCGGCCTTGTAGGTCACGAGGCGTTTCTGCGGATCGAGGGTCAGTTCTCCCATGGTCAGGCTCTCGGTCGTGCGCTGCCGCAGCTGCACTTTCACGCGCGCCAGCAGCTCGTCCGGGTGGAAGGGTTTGATCAGGTAATCGTCCGCGCCCAGCCCCAGCAGGCGCACCTTCTCCTCGACCGTGTCGCGGGCAGTGAGCACGATGATCGGCACGGCGCTGTTCTTCCGCAGCCGCTGCACGACGTCCCCACCGTCGAAATCGGGGAGACCCAGGTCGAGCAGGATCAGGGTGGGGTGTTCCTCGCGGGCCTTGATCAGCCCATTCATGGCAGAATCTGCGTGCTCGACGTCATAGCCGGCATCCGTCAGATCCATGCGCAGGACATTCGCGATGTCCTGGTCGTCTTCGATGACAAGAATCCGTTGTGTGGTCACGCCCTACATCATAGGCCCTCATGAAAGAACCGGACGGCACCCATCGTCCCGCGCTGGGGTCATCCGCCACCTGCACCGGCGGAGGATGGGCGTGCCCGCTTGCACGTCCCGTCCCCCCTCCGCCGTCAGCCCGGCTTGATGTTCTGGTTGACGCTGAACACGTTCCCCGGATCGTAGCGGCCCTTGATCCGGGCGAGGCGCTCGTAGTTGTCGCGGTAGGTGGCCTGCACCCGCTCCTGGCCCTCCTCCATCATGAAATTCACGTACGAGCCGCCCATCGAGAAGCCGTGCAGCGCTTCCCAAGTCGTCACGGTCCAGTCGCGGATGGCGTCTGCTCCAGCCGGTGCAGGATCGACGCCGTAGTACACGGCCGCGAAGTCCGCGTCCCGGTAACTCCAGGCGGTCGCGTCGGCCGGTACCCGGTGCGCCGCCCCGCCCACGGGGTACAGGTGGATCGTCGAGAGCCAGGTGGGCATGCTGGCGCCACGGGCGCACAGCGCGTCGATGGCCGCGTCGTCCAGGGCGCCGAAGAAGTCCCCGCGCCAGTACTGCTGCTGCCCGGAGGTGTACAGGCCGTCAAAGGCCGACTGCAGGGCTGGGAAGGGCATGGGCTGCACGCCGTGCAGGGCGGGCGGCCCGAAGGCCGCGACGGGCGCGAAGACCTCGTCGGCACGCTCCTGTGGCCCTGAATAGCACCACACCACGCCGCACATCTTCTGCAGGTGCAGCGCCTCCGGGAAGGGCGGGCCGGGCGGGACGGTCAGCAGCGCGAAGAAGCCGCTCAGGCCGTCCGGCGCGTTGCGGATGAACTCCTGGAACCAGCGCAGCACCTGCGGCGCCTTCTCCAGCGGCCACAGCGTGGGGCCGCCCACCACCGTGCTGACCGGCTGCGCGCGGAACAGGAACGATGTCACGATCCCGAAATTGCCGCCACCCCCCCGGATGGCCCAGTACAGGTCGGCGTTCGACTGCTCGCTGGCCGTGACCTGCTGTCCGTCGGCCAGCACCACGTCGGCCTCCAGCAGGTGGTCGATGGTCAGGCCGTACCGGCGTGTCAGGTAGCCCAGGCCGCCGCCCAGCGTCAGGCCACCGACCCCGGTGGTGGAGATGACGCCGCACGGCACGGCCAGCGAGAATGCGTGCGTGGCGTGATCCACCTGCCCCCACGTCGCGCCGCCCTCGACCCGCACGGTGCGCGCCTGCGGATCGACGCGCACGCCGTCCATGCGCCGCAGGTCGATGACCAGCCCGCCATCGACGCTGCCCAAGCCGCCGCCGTTGTGGCCGCCGCCGCGCACGGCCACCCGCAGCCCCTGCTGGCGGGCGAAGGACAGGGCCTGGATCACGTCGGCGCTGTCCGTGCACTGCACGATCACGGCGGGCCGCCGGTCGATCATGCCGTTGAACAGCGCCCGCGCGCCGTCATAGGTGGCGTCGCCGGGGAGGAGCACGTCGCCGCGCACGGTGCCCCGGAGCGCCGTGACATCACTGGTCGAGGAAGTGGGGCTCTGAACGTCGGTCATGGGCATTCCTCCGGGCAAAGAGGGTGGGATTACTTCGACTGACGGGGGTCGGTGGCCGGATCGGCATACGTGATCTCGAAGGGCCCTTGCAGGTGCACCTGCACCACCGTTTCGTCGTCCGTCCAGATGAAGTGGTTCATCTTCTCGGGCAGCGCCACGAAGCCGCCGGGCTTGAGCAGCGTGCCCGCCGATTTGTCGAGCTTGTCGCCCATGCCGACGTGCAGGCTGCCGCTCAGCACGGTCACGTCCTCCTGGGTGGGGTGCCAGTGGGCGGGCACCTGGTACCCGGCGGGGAACTTCAGGCGCAAGGTAACGCGCACGGCCTTGCCGGGATCGCCGTCCAGCACGACCAGTTGCGCGCCGGCGGGCAGGAAGGGTGGTGCGGGGCTCCACTTCAGGTCGCCCTCATTCATGGGCATGGACATCCCCGACTGAGACCGCGACACGGAGGTGAGGACGAGCGCGGCGCAGCCGGCCGTCAGCAGGGCCAGACGACGAATCTTCATGGGTGGACTCCTTGGGAAAGGGGGCCCGGCGGGAGCGCTGCGGGTGACTGCGGCCGCCTCCGGCATTCACGGGCGCAGCGTAAGCGGCGGGGCGTTCCGGCAGCGTTCGCTGGGGCGTTCGGGTGCCGTTCCGGGCATCCGTGAACAGAACGGGACTCAGGTCAGGGTGGTCAGCAGGGCGCGGGCCCGCATCAGATCCGGCGTGACCAGAGCGGCTGGGAAAACGGCCACCACCGGCTCCAGCACCACGGCCCCCTCCCGCGGGTGCCCGGCCGCTTCCAGGTGCGCGGCCAGACTCGTGGCCGCCCGCAACTCCAGCGAGACCGCGCCCTGCGACCGGGCCAGGGCCAGCGCCTCCCGGAAGAAGCCCTCGGCCCGGTTCAGCTCGGTCAGGCCGCGCAGGCGGAACACCTCTGGCAGGTACCACAGGTCCCGGTTCTGCCCCGCCACAGATTGGGCGACATCCAGGGCAGCGCGGGCCGCCTCGGGCCGGTTGAGCTGCAGATGCACCTCGGCCAGCAGCGACAGGTAATACGGAAGCCGCAGGGCGGCGTCCAGCCGTTGCAGGGCGTCCAGGCCCCGCCGGATGCGCCGCAGTCCCGCTTCCGGTTCGCCCCGCCGGGCCTGCACCCAGCCGCCCACGATCACGCCCCACTCGCGGTAGTAGGCGATGTTCGAGCGCTCGCACCCCTCCACGGCCGCCTCGGCCGCGTTCCAGGCGGCGTCCAGATCGCCCTCCAGCTGGTGCGAGATGCTCCGGTACGCGCGGGCCTGCATCTGCGTGAACGGATGCCCCAGCTCCTCGGCAATCGCGGCGGCCTGCGCGACATACTCCCGCGCCTCCAGCACGCGGCCCTGCAACCACAGGCCGTGCGCGCCCCACGCGAGCGTGAACACGCCCACATTCGCTCCGAACAGCACGCGGCGGTGACGGTGCTCGGCGTACAGGCGCCGCGCCTGCTCGAAATGCTCCGCGGCGGCCGCCAGTCGCCCCTCGGTCAGGTTCCCGCCGCCCAGGGCCTGATGGCTGTCGGTGAGCAGGCCCGTGTCGTCCCCGGCGAGCCGCATGGCCCGCTCGGCCAGTTCGCGCGCCCCCCGGACGTTGCCACGCACGATCTGCAGCGAGAACATGCCCCACAGGCTGCGCGTGACGGCCACGCTGTCGCCCAGCTGCTCGGCCAGGGCCAGCGCGCGGTCGAGCGTGTGCTCGAGTTCCGGCGGCGTGAAGCCCTTCAGGGCCGTGAGGGCCGCCGCCATCATGTTGTGCGCCGCCAGTTCGGCGTGCCCGCGCTCCGCACTGTCCGGGAGGGCCAGGATCAGCCGCAGGGCCTGCTGGATCTGCAGCATCGCCTCCTGGCTGGCCGAGACGCTGTTCGCCCGCTCCGCCGCCTGCAGGTACGCGGTGACCGCGGCTTCCGGCTCGCCCGCCTGCTCCAGGTGGGCGGCCAGCTGTGCGGCCACGGCGCCCAGGTCGGTCGCGTGCCGCGTCTCCAGTGCGCGGGCCACCCGGCGGTGCAGCAGCCGGCGGCGGGCCGGACTGAGGGCGTCGTACGCGCCCTCGCGCAGGCGGTCGTGCGTGAAGTCGTACGCGCCGCTGCCCGGCTGCTCGCGGATGATCTCGCGCCGCCACAGTTCGTCGAGCGCGCCGGCCAGCGAGTCCTCGTCCAGTTCGCCCGCGTCCCGCAGGATGCGCGTGTCGAAGGCCCGGCCGACCGTGGCCGCCAGCTGCGCCACTCCGCGCGCGTCCCCGGACAGCTGTTCCAGCCGCGCGGCGATCACCGCCTGCACGCGCGGCGACGGGGGAAACGCCGCGCCCTCGGGCCCGTCCAGCGCCACGCCCGCCCGGAGTGCCTCCACGATGAACAGCGGATGCCCCTCGGTCGCCCGGTACAGCTGCGACTGCGCGCCCGGCGACAGCGTGCCGGGACGCAGGGCCTCGGCCAGCTGCGCCGTCTCGGCGGACGACAGCGCCCCGAGTTCCACCCGGTTCAGCAGGCCGCGCTGCTGCAGGATCTGCAGGAACGAGCGCACGGCCGGCGTGCGGTCCTGCTCCTCACGGCGCAGCGTGAACACCAGCAGCAGGGGAGAGTGCGCCTCGAAGCGCAATAGGAAGTGCAGCCACTCCAGCGTGTCCCGGTCGCACCACTGCAGGTCGTCCAGCAGCAGCAGGAGCGCGCCCGAACCCAGACAGGCCCGCGCCAGCGACTCGAACAGCTGGGGCCGCTGCCAGCCCTCGCTGTGACGCTCTGCCCGGTTCCTCGCGCTCTCCGGCGTGAGTTCCGGCAGCAGCCGGGCCACCTCCCGTCGCCACGGCAGCGCCAGCGACGCCAGGGCGCCGTACAGGGCCGGGCTGCGCAGCCACTCCACCACGGGCGCATAGGCCAGCCGGCCCTCGGCGGCGTACGAGCGCGTCCGGGCCGTCCGCACGCCCTGCGCCGTAGCGAAGGTCAGCAGCGCCTCGGCCAGCCGCGTCTTGCCGATTCCCGCCTCGCCCGTGATCAGCAGCGCGCGGGGTGGGCCGCTGCTGGCCGCCTGCCACGCCTCCAGCACCTGCCCCCACTCGGCGCGGCGCCCGACGAGCGGCGGTTCACCCGGCCCGGGTGGTGCGGGTGGGGCCTGCTCGCCCTGCTGCTCCAGACGGTGGAACGCCGCCTGCACCAGCGGCCCCGGCGCCGCGCCCAGCTCGGCGGCCAGCACACGCACGCATTCGTGGTAGGCGTGCCGCGCCGCCCCCGGATCACCCGCGTCGAGGTGCAGGGCCATCAGGCGGGCATGGGCGCTGTCCCGGTAGGGTTCCAGCGCCACCAGCCGCTGCGCGTACCGCACGGCGCCGGACGTCGGGGCATCGTCGTCCAGCAGGGCCTCCAGCACCGCCACCATCCGGTCGTGCCAGCGCTGCCGGTGGGCGTCAATCCACTCGTCGTCCAGGCCCGGCAGCAGGGCCGCCGGGTACAGCCCGGCGGCCCGCTCCAGCTCGTTCCAGTCCCGCGCCGCACCGGTGAGGACGCTGCGGGACGCCTGCTCGAAGGCCGCCACATCGAGGCCCGACGGCCCGTCCGGCGTCCAGTGCAGCGTCAGCGCATTCACCTCCAGGCACTGATCGATGGCCGGCCACGCCCGGCGCAGGTGATGCAGTTCGCGGCGCAGGTTCGTAAGCGCCTGCGCTTCATCCGAATCCGGCCACAGCGCGAAAGCAACCTGCCGGCGCGGCTGCGGGCAATCACGGTGGAGCAGCAGCCACGCCAGCAGGGCCTGCAACCGGGGCGCCCCCAGCGTCGTCACGGGCTGGCCGTGAACCGTGACCTGGAACGCTCCGAACAGCCGCACCTCGAGTTCCGGCATGATGTCCGCACCCCCACCTGGCGTTGACTCCGGTGCCCGCAGTGTAGACCCGGCACCAGCGCAGCACGGCCAGACGCGGAGAGGCGCGGGAACAAATGCTCCCATCAGCGTGGAATTCAAGCCTCCGGCCGCTCCAGACACGGATGTCCAGGGCAGCACCGCACCCCCTCCCTGCCCGCGGCGACCGCCTCAGGTGAGGAACAACCGGTAGGCGGGATTCAGGGTCATGTCCGTGGCCGGATACCCCAGCCCCTCGATGAACGCCGCGAACTCCGCCGCCTCGGCGTCCGGCACCTGCACGCCCGCCAGCACCCGCCCGTGCGCGCTGCCGTGGTTGCGGTAGTGGAACAGGCTGATGTTCCAGCGGCCGTGCAGATGCGTCAGGAACTCCAGCAGCGCGCCGGGCCGCTCCGGGAAGGTAAACGAATACACCCGCTCGTCCGTCGCCTCCGGCGCGCGCCCCCCCACCATGTGCCGCACGTGCACCTTCGCCAGCTCGTCCTCCGTCAGGTCCGTGACCGCGTAGCCGCGCGCCGTCAGTTCCGCCACCAGCGCCCCGCGCTGCCCCGCCTGTGCCAGCTGCACCCCCACGAAGATCTGCGCCTCGGCGCGCGGCGCGTAACGGTAGTTGAACTCCGTGACCGCCCGCACCCCGATCACCTCGATGAACTCCCGGAACGCGCCCGGCCGCTCCGGGATCGTGACCGCCAGGATCGCCTCGCGCTGCTCGCCCACCTCCGCGCGCTCGGCCACGTGCCGCAGCCGGTCGAAGTTCACGTTCGCGCCGCACGTGAGGGCCACCAGCGTCTCGCCCTGGATGCCACGCTCGGACACGTACTTCTTCAATCCGGCGACCGCCAGTGCGCCCGCCGGTTCCATCACGGCGCGCGTGTCGTCGAACACGTCCTTGATCGCCGCGCACACCTCGTCGGTGTTCACGCGCACCCAGTCGTCCACGTAGCGGCGGGTCAGGTCAAAGGTATACGCGCCCACCTGCTTCACCGCCACGCCATCCACGAAGATCCCCACCGTGTCCAGCCGCACCCGCTCGTTCGCCTGCAAGGACTGGTACATCGCGTCGCTGTCGTCCGGCTCGACGCCCACCACCCGGATGTCCGGCCGGAGCGCCTTGATCACGCCCGCCACGCCCGCAATCAGGCCGCCGCCGCCCACCGGCACGAACACCGTGTAGCCATTGCCGGATTCGACCTGCCGCAACACCTCCAGCGCCACCGTGCCCTGCCCCGCCAGTACCAGCGGATCATCGTACGGATGCACGAAGGTCAAGCCCAGTTCCTTCTGCAACGCGAACGCATGCGCCTCGGCGTCACTGAAACTGTCCCCGAACAGCACCACCTCGGCCCCGCGCGCCCGGCACGCCCCCACCTTGATCTCCGGCGTCGTCGACGGCATCACGATCACCGCCCGCACCCCCAGCGCCTGCGCGGCGAACGCCACCCCCTGCGCATGGTTCCCCGCCGACGCCGTGATGACGCCACGTTCCCGCTCGGCGGCCGCGAGCTGCGCCATCTTGTTGTACGCCCCCCGCAACTTGAACGAGAAGATCGGCTGCAGATCCTCGCGCTTGAGCAGCACGCGGTTCCCCGTCCGCCGACTCAGCAGCGGCGTCTCGCTCACCGGCGTCTCGATCGCCGCGCCGTACACCTTGCTCGTCAATGCCAGACGCAGCACGTCCATCGCGTCCATGTCCCCCGGTTTGAACTCCCTGACCTGCAGCATGTTGGGCTCCTCTCGAAACGAAACACCCCCGCGACTTCGGCGGGGGCAGACGGGCAGCGCGGCGGCTGTCAGGCAATGACCCCACTCCGCTGAATAATTCGCGCCGCTTGCATAGGGGGAGCATAGGCGCGGGGGGTTGGGAACGGAAGGGGAAGAGGTAGACAAGGGGGGCTGGGGGCGCGCCTGCGGTGGGCTGCCCCACCCCCAGCCCCTACCCCAGACTCGTAGAGCTGCGGAGCAGAGGGGCAGGGGAGCAGCGCTGCACTGGGCATGTGGTCGCCGTGCGTCGCTAACTGGATCTGGTGGCGGTCTCTTTCGCGTGGGGGTGGTGTGTCTGCTATTTCCTTTGCCGTCGTCAGCGCCCGCGCGCTTCGCGCACGATGGCATTCGGTCAGGGGCAGGGTGGGACGATTCGGTTGTTACTTCTCTCTCGACTTGTGGGAGCGTGTGACCATCGCTACTGAATCAAGGGCTGGGATTCGTAGCCTTTTTACTCTTTCGCGAGGGCGTCCATGAATTCCAGGGCGAAGCGCACGCCGCTCTCGAAGTCGCGCCGGAGGATGTTCTCGTTGGGGGCATGCACGCGGCCCGTGGGGTTGCCGATGCCCATGGCGATGACGGGCGCGCCGACGTGCTGCATGAACGGGTACATCGGGCCGCTGCCGCCCGAACTGGGATTCAGCAGGGGCGCGTGCCCGTGCACCTGCTCGGCCACGCGGGCGGCCGTGCGGACGAAGGGGCTGTTCAGGTCGCTGCGCGAGGGGTGTTCGTGGCTCTCCAGTTCGACGATCTCGATGTCGCCCAGGCCCTGCGCGTCCAGGTGGGCGCGCAGGAGGCCGACGATCTTCGCGGGATCCTGATCCGGCACCAGCCGGAAGTCGAGTTTCACCATGCCTTCGGCGGGGAGCACGGTCTTGCTGCCGGGGCCGCCGTACCCGCCATGGAAGCCGTTGACGTTCACGACGGGCATCAGGTTCAGGCGGTGGTGGTACTCGGGCGGCGTGCCCAGCGGCTGCGTGACGCTGTAGCCGGTCATCAGCGCCTCGCCGTGGCCGGGCAGGGCTTTGATCGCGTTCAGGTCGGCCTGCGTTTCCGCGCGGATGTCGTCAAAGAAACCGGGGATGGTCACGCGCCCGACCTCGTCCCGCAGGGAGGCCACCGCGCGGCTCAGGCGGTACAGGGGGTTGTCCACCACGGCGCCGTTCGAGGAGTGCAGGTCGCTGGCGGCCACGCGGCAGCGCAACTCCAGGCAGATGATGCCCTTGAGGCCCGCGTACAGCACCGGGCGGCCCTCGGGCGTGATCGAGCCGAATTCCCACCACACGCCGTCCGCTTTCAGGTCGGCGGCGTGCGCCTCCACGAAGTGTTCCAGGCTGGGGCTGCCGACCTCCTCCTCGCCTTCCAGCAGCCACTTGACCTTCAATGGCAATCGGCCGCCGTGGCGTTCGCGCAGGGCGCGCAGACCGGCCAGACGCGACGTGAACTCACCCTTGTCGTCGCTCGCGCCGCGCCCGTACAGGCGACCGCCGCGCTCGGTCAGTTCGAAGGGCGGACTCTCCCACAGATCCGCCGGGTCTTCGGGTTGCACGTCGTAGTGGTTGTAGATCAGCAGGGTAAAGGGGCCGTCGCCCGCCTCGGCCAGCAGCACGGGCGCGACCTGACCGGGGTGCATGGTGACGGTGAAGTCCTCGGCTTCCAGCAGGGCCTGCACGGCGTCGGCTGTCTCGGACAGCATGCGGCCCTGGGCGGACACGCTCTCCAGCGCGACCAGGTTCGCCAGGTCGTGCAGGCCGCGCAGGATGTGGGCGCTCAGGTCGGTATCCGGTGGAGTCATGCTCCGCAGGGTAGAGGATTTCCTGCACTGGCCGCCCGGCCCGGCGCGGTGGTTACAGCCACCCGATCCAGCGGCCCACGCCGATGACGGCCACGATCAGGCCGCCGCTGAACAGCAGGACGTCCCGGAAGCCGTTGTTCCCCGCCTTGAAGATGTCCGCCTGGAAGTTCATGCCCATCACGCCCGCCACCGCCGCGATGATGCCCAGCGTGACCGTCACGACCGTCAGGATCCGCATGGTGTCGTTCGTGCGCTGCCCGGTGCTGCTCATCAGGAGGTCGAAGGAGCCCAGCACCGTCTCGCGCGTGTGGCTGACGGCCTCCTGCGTGCGTTCGAACTGGTGAAGCAGCCGGGTCAGCCGGATCTCCGGCTCGTCGTTCTCGTACACGGCGAAATCCGGGCTGGCCAGGGCCACGTACACCAGGCGGTGCGCGGCCAGCATGCGGCGCAGTTCACTCACGCGGCGGCGCAGGCCCACCAGGATCTCCAGGTGCCGCCGTCCCTGCCGCGCCTCGCTCAGGATGTGCTCGTCCAGCCGATCCACGTTGTCCTCGATGGGCGAGAGCTGGTGGTAGTACCCCTCGACATGGTGCGCGAGCACCACCGCCAGGAACGCGGCGGCGTCCAGCTGTCCCAGTTGCGTGTCAGCCTCCAGCAGCGCCCGGAAGGCGTCCAGGAACGACACCGGCCCCTCGTGCGCGGTGTACACGACGTTCCTGCCCGCCACGAACCGCACGGGCACCGCGCGGTAATGGTGCTGATCCTTCTCCAGCGCATTCACACGGAGTTGCACGGCGTGATCGAAGCGGTGCAGGAGGGGATGCGCTCCCGCGTCCAGCAGCCACGCGCGGGTATGGTCGTCCAGTGGCAGGCCAGCCAGCAGGGTGTCCAGCGGTTCCGCGTCGTCGGCCTGGATGTCCACCCACAGGAGCTGGTGGGGGCGCATCTCGGGCAGGCCTGCGTTCAGGTCGATCTGTGAATCCTGTCCCTCGGCGTCGAACAGCAGGGCGGTCAGTGGCATGCCCCGAGTGTAGGCGGGCGGGTCAGGGCCGGGTGAAGCCCTACCGCTTGAAGCCGTGCGGGTGGGATTGGTGCCACTTCCAGGCGGTCTGCACGATCTCCTGGAGATCCGTGAACTGCGGTGAGAAGCCCAGCTCCTGCACGATCTTCGTGGCGTCGGCCACCAGGCGCGGGGGATCACCGGCGCGGCGCGGCGCAATCTCGCGCGTCAGGGGCGTGCCCGTCACGGCGTCCACGGCGTCCAGCACCTGCTTCACCGAGAAGCCGTGGCCCAGGCCGACGTTGTACGTGGCGGCGTCCTGCTGCCCGGCCCCGAGCGCCTCGACGGCCAGCACATGTGCGTCCGCGAGGTCCTGCACGTGCACGTAGTCGCGGATGCAGGTGCCATCCGGGGTGGGGTAGTCCTCGCCGAAGATCATCATCTTCTCGCGCTGGCCCAGCGCGGTCAGGCACGCCAGTTCGATCAGGTGCGTCTGGTTCGCGTGCGCTTCCCCGATGTCCCCGGCAGGTGACGCGCCGCACACGTTGAAGTACCGCAGGATCGTGTACGGCAGGCCGTGCGCCGTGTGGAACGCGTGGATCATGCGTTCGGTCATCAGCTTCGTCTCGCCGTACACGCTCTCGGGCTGCATGGCGGCGTTCTCGGGAATCGGCACGTTGTCGGTCGTGCCGTACACGGCCGCCGTGCTGCTGAACACCAGCGGGATCTTGCGGGTGTCCACGATGCCCTGCAGCAGGTTCAGGCTGCCGACCACGTTGTTGCGGTAGTAGCGGGCAGGGGCGCGCATGCTCTCGCCCACCTCGATCAGTGCGGCGAAGTGGATCACGGCGTCCGGCTGCGTGCGGATCAGGGTGTCCTTCACGGCCGCTGCGTCCAGCAGGTCGGCGCGCACGAGTTCCACGTCGGCTGGCAAGGCCTCCGGGTGTCCGCTCGAGAGGTTGTCCAGCACCACCACCTCGTGCCCTGCCGCCCGCAATTGCCGCACCGTGTGCGACCCGATGTACCCAGCCCCGCCCACCACCAGGATCTTCATGGACTCAGGCTAGCAGGGCCAGCCGTGCGGGAGCTTCAGCGTGTCATCCGCCAGGTGACGGAATCCACCGTGCCAGAAGCACCTGTGCTGGCGGAGTAGGTGCCCGTATAGGTATTCCCGCTGAACGTGCCCGTGATCTTCAGGACGTCGCTGCTGCTGGTGACCGTCAGCATGCCGGTCATGGCGTTGCCCTCCACCGGGGCGTGGGTGAGGCCGTCGGCGCTGTCCAGGGTGCCGGTCAGCCGGGCGCCCTCCTCCTGCGTGAGCTGCACGGTGCCCGCTTCCTGAAAGGCCGTTCCGGACGCCGGGCGGCGCTCGACCCGCCACGTGCCCGAGGCATCGTAGGTGAAGGTGGGTGCCCCACTGGAGCAGGCCGCCAGGGTCAGGCCCAGAATGGGAATCAGGAGCCGCTTCATCCCCACGGCTTATCACGCGCTGATGAGCAGGCCTGATGCCCAGTTGAGGTCAGCGGGTCATACGGACGGAACCGGAATCGTAGACACCATAGGTGTATGTCCCTGCGTAGGAGTTCCCCTTGAAGGTGCCGGTCATCTCGAAGAGTTCCCCGCCGCCATGCAGGGTCAACTGGCCCGTCGAGACCTGTCCGGTGACCGTATTGTTGATGGAGCCGTCTGTGCTTGTGGCGGTGCCGGTCAAGGAGCCGTCCGAGGCCTGCGTGAGGTGCAGGATGGTCCCGCCGGTCCAAGAGGTCTGGGTGGCGCTCTTGCCCTCCAGTTGCCATGTGCCGGACGCGTCATACGGGGCGGACGTGGTGGTGGTCGAACATCCAGCGAGAGTCAGAACCAGCAGGGGCAGTGCAAGGAGCTTCATGTGCCTTTGCTTAGCACGCCCGGGCACCCGCAGGCGACGCACATCATGCATCTGCACCGACCACCTCGGTTACGTTCGCCACGCCGTCACGCTCCAGCAGGGCCGCGAGACCCCGGTTCAGCTCACGCACCAGCCCCGGCCCGCGGTAGATCAGGGCGGAGTACACCTCGACCAGATTCGCGCCCGCGCGCAGCTTGTCGTAGGCGTCCTGCGCACCGAAGATGCCGCCCACACCCACCAGCGGTATCCGGCCGCGCGTGATCCGGTAGGCGTCGCGGACAAGTTCGGTCGAGCGCCGCGTCAGGGGCCGGCCGCTCAGGCCGCCCGCCTGCTCGCGGTTCACGTGGGTCAGCCCGTCGCGACTCAGGGTGGTGTTGCTGACGATGACGCCCTGCGCGCCCGCGTCCTGCGCGGCCTGCACGCTCGCCTCGAAGTCGGTGGGGTGCAGGTCCGGCGCGAGTTTGACCAGCACCGGCGGGCGGCGCAGCGTCCGGACGCGTCCAGCCTCCACCTCGGCCACCACGGCGCGCAGCAGGGCCGCGAGGTCGTCGGCCGCCTGGAGCGCGCGCAGGCCCGGCGTGTTCGGACTGCTGACGTTCACCACGAAGGCGTCCGTCACGTCCTGCAACGCCCGCACACACGTCAGGTAATCCTCTGTGGCTTCCTCGTTGGCCGTGACCTTGTTCTTGCCGATATTCGCCCAGACGGGTACGGGCCGAGCGGGAAGGGTGGCCAGCCGGTCGTGCAGCGCTCCGGCGCCCGCGTTGTTGAAGCCCATGCGGTTGATCAGCGCTTCGTCGCTGGGCAGGCGGAACAGGCGCGGCCGGTCGTTACCGGGTTGCGGCCGGGGCGTGACGGTGCCGACCTCCAGGAATCCGAAGCCCAGCGCTCCGAAGGCCGGGACGGCTACACCGTTCTTGTCGAGTCCCGCCGCGAGGCCCACCGGCGACGCGAACGCCTGCCCCCACAGCGTCTGCGCCAGCCGGGCATCGGCCGGGGAGGTCACGGCGCGGGCCACACTGGGCCAGCCGGGCAGACGGGACGCGAGTTCCAGGGCGTCCAGCGTCAGGTGATGGGCGCGTTCCGCGTCCAGGCGGAACAGCAGGGGCTTGACGAGCGAGGCGTACATCACCCCTCAGGATAGGTGGAGTGTGACCGCCCGCTCAGGCGGGCGTGAACATGGGTTCGAGCTGCACCAGCCGCGCGTGCTGCTGCACTTCGCTCTCGGCGATCAGGTCGGCCAGGGTGGTGCCGCCCAGCACGTCGCGCAGCGCGGTATCCACGCGCTGCCACAGGCCCTGGGTGCCGCACACGTTCTGGCTCTCGCAGGCGTGGTCGTCCTCGACGCAGGACACCGGGGCGATCGAGCCTTCCATCGCGGTGACCACGTCGTAGGCGTTGATCTCGCGGGCGGGCCGGGCCAGGCGGTAGCCGCCGTGCGCGCCGCGGATACTCTTGATGAAGCCCGCGCGGCGCAGGTTGCTGGCGATCTGCTCCAGGTAGTGCTGGCTGATGCCCTGGCGCTCCGAGACGTCCTTGAGCGGCACAGGCAGACCATCATGGCGTCCGATCTCGATCAGGGCGCGCAGGCCGTACTGGGCTTTGGTGGACACCCACATGCCGTGCAGTCTACCGCGTAATTCCGGGTGAAGTGTAAGGAATTGCCGCTGACCCCGGCGCCCGCCCTAGAATCCGGCGCGTGAACGCCCCCGTGCCGTCGCCCGCCGATGTGCTGCGCCGCCTGCGCGCGGCTCAGGCCCCCGGCGTGGTGCTGCTGGAGTCGCTGGGGCCGCTGACCCCGTCCAGCCGGCACTCGTTCCTGAGCGCGTGGCCGGTTCGCGTGCAGACGCACCTGCCGGAACGTCCGGTCGCGTCCGGGTACTTTCCCGCGTGGCTGGGGGGCCTGAAGTACGAGGCGGCCCGCAGCTTCGGCCTGGCCACGCACGACGGCCGCGGCGCGGCCATGTGGTGGGGTCTGTATCCGTCTGGCCTGGTGTGGGACCGCGTGGCCGGCACGGTCACGGTGGTCGGGGACGGGCACGTGGACTGGACAGGCCTGCTGTCCGGCCCTGTGGGTACCGAGCCTGAACTGAGCGTGGGGCCCTTTGGCCACGACGACGTGGACTACGGAGCGGGCGTGCGGGCCGTGCAGGAGCTGATCCGGGCGGGCGAGGTGTACCAGGTGAACTTGTCGCGCGGCGTGCGGGCCCACGCGACCGGCGATCCGCTGGCCGCGTACCTGCGCCTGCGGGACGTGAACCCCAGTCCCTTCATGGCCTTCGCTGACCTGGGGGACGAGGTCGTGGTGTCGTGCAGTCCGGAGCGGCTGGTGAGCTGGAAGGATCGGGAGCTGAACGCGCGGCCCATCGCGGGAACGCGGCGCCGTGGCGACACGCCCGGCGAGGACGCCACCCTCGAGACCGAACTCCGCGCGAGCGCGAAGGAGATCGCGGAGCACACCATGCTGGTGGATCTTGTGCGGCACGATCTGGGCCGCGTGGCCGCGCCGGGCACGGTCACGGTGCCGGACCTGATGCTCGTCGAACGCTACAGCCACGTCATGCATCTCGTCTCGGTGGTGCGGGCGCAGGCGCGGGCCGACCTGACCCTGCCCGCCCTGCTGGCCGCGACCTTTCCGGGCGGCACGATCACGGGCGCCCCGAAGGAACGCGTGATGGAGGCCATCGCGGCGCTGGAACCCGGCCCGCGCGGGTGGTACACGGGCGGGCTGGGCCTCGTGAGCGGGCGCGCCGTGGATCTCAACATCCTGATCCGCACGGCGGCCTTCACGCGCACCTCGAACGGCTGGACCGTCGAGGTGCGGGCCGGGGGCGGCACCGTCATCGACGCCGATCCCGCGCGCGAGGCGCAGGAAACGGTGCACAAAGCACAGGCGCTGCTGAGCGTCCTGGCCGGCGTCCCGGGACGGCCCGCGCAGCCGCCTGAGCTGCCGGTACCGGGCCGCCCGTGGGCCCCCCCGCCCGTGGCGGCGCGGCCGGGGGGGCGCGTGCTGCTGCTCGACAACCGGGACTCGTTCACGTGGAACCTCGCGCATGACCTGTTCGCGCTCGGCGCACAGGTGGAGGTGCGCTCTCAGGACGAGGAGCTGTCGACGCTGCTCGCCACACACCCGGACGCGGTGCTGGTCGGGCCGGGGCCGGGCACGCCGGAGACCAGCGGCCACACGCTGGCCCTCACCCGCCACTGTCTGGAGGTGGGCGTGCCCCTGCTAGGCGTATGCCTGGGACACCAGGCGCTGGGGCAGGTGCTGAGCGGCCGGGTCGAGCGCGCTTCACCGGTGCATGGCCGCCCGGAGGTCGTCCGGCACGACGGAACGGAGCTCTTCGCGGGCGTTCCGGCCGGCGCCCCCTTCGGGCGCTACCACTCGCTGGTCGTGCGGGGCCTGCCGCCGGGCCTGACCACCGCGACCAGCCAGGACGGCGAGGTGATGGCGCTGCGCGTGCCGGGCCGCCCGGCGTGGGGCGTGCAGTTCCACCCGGAGAGCGTGCTGAGCCCGGCAGGCCGGACGCTGCTCGGCAACTGGCTGCGCCTGAGCGCCCAGGCCCGCCCATGAAGCCGCTGCCCGACGGCCTGGACAGTCCGGCGGGATTGCACGGCGAGTCCGCGTTCACCACCGTCCGCACCCGGAACGGCCACCCGCTGCTCTGGGACGCCCACGTGGCGCGGCTCCGGGCGACCTGCGCGTTCCTGGGGCTGCCCATGCCAAGTGCGGCGTTCCCGCACCTTGATGCCTTGCCGTGGGGGCTGTTCCGCCTCACGGTCACGGCCACCGGCACGTTCTGGTCGCAGCGGCCCCTGAGCCCCGGCCCCCGGCCGACAGAAGGCGTCGACGTGCGGCTTACAGGCGTGCAGGTGCATCCGCAGCTCGGGGCGCACAAGACCGGGAATTACCTGCCGTACCGGCTGGCCGCGCAGGAGGCAGCACCCGCCTTCGAGGGCTGGCTCACCGACACGGCCGGTCACGTCGTGGACGGCAGCCGCACGTCCCCGCTGCTCGAACTGGACGGTGTGTTGATCTGTCCGGTCGGCGGGCTGCCGGGCGTGACCCGCGCCGCGTTCCTCTCGGAGCGCCCGCATGTAGACCGGGCGGTGCCGGTCAGAGATTTGAGGCGCCTGACCGGGGCGTGGCTGTGCGGCAGTGGCGTGGGCATCGTGCCCGTCCGGCGGCTGGAGGGTGCCGGGCTCGACCTGACCCTCCCGGTGCGCTGGCCCGAGGTTCAGGAAGCCGCGCTGGTCTGGCCGAACGCTCCGTAGGCGCGGCGCAGCTTGCCGGAGATCTTCTTCACGCGGTGTTCGAGGCGTGCAGGTGCACGATCAGCCACACGCCGGCCCGTTCCTCGAACACCACGGTGCGGCGGCCCACGCTCCTGGCCGGGCGGTCGAAGATGAAGGTCACCACCGCGGCGGAGCCCAGCCGCTGCACCCGCACATCGCGAGCCTCGACCGTGACGTAGGGCGGCCCGGCCACGGCCCGCCTGGCGGCATCGAACACTGGCCCGAAACTGCGCGCGATCTGGACGCGCCCATCGACCCGCGCCCGGCTCCCGGTCTCCGGACTGTCCGGATGAAACATCGTGGCGTCCGGTGCGAAGCAGCGGCGAAAGGCCGGCATGTCCAGCGCGGCGAAGGCCGCCAGGAAACGATCCAGGGCGGCCAGGAGGGGGTCGACGGCAGGCGTGGTCACGGCCGGGAAAAGGAGCGACGGATCCGGCCTACCCGCCTCAGTGCCCGGTGCGTTCGCTCTGGAGCTGTCCGCCGCCGATGGCGTCCTCCAGGCGCACGGCCCCGTGGCGGCGCATCAGGCTCAGGGCCTCGTCGGCGCGCACGCCGCTGGGATCGCGGGCGATGACCAGGGTGTGCCCGCTGCGCAGCGCGGCCTGAAAGCGCTCGGCCTGCGCGGCCGGAACGCCCATGGTGCGCAGCAGCTTCACGTAGTCGCCATGGTCGCTGCCCGCCAGGGCGCCGAACAGGCCGCCCAGCGCCGCGCCGCCGATCACGCCGAACAGCATGCCCAGCACGCCGCCCTCGGCATACACGCGCGTGGCAGGCACGATGGCCAGCAGCGCCCAGATGGGCACGGTCATGACCAGACCGCCCAGCACGCCGATGATGGCGCCCTTGATGACGCTGCCGGTGCCGCCGGGCGCGCCCGCCTCCGGGCTCACGCCGGTCGCCTGCGCGATATCGTCCTCGGCGACCGCGTTGGCCAGGGCGAAGCCCAGGTGATCGCGTTCGAACCCGCGGGTCTTCAGGGCCTCCAGGGCCTGCTGCGCCTGGGTGGATTCGCGGAAGAGGGCAACGACGCTTTCCATATCCTGACGTTGTAGCATGCCGCGCGCCCGCGCAGGCAGGGACAAAGTCCCGCCAGGGACAGAAGGCGGCCGGGCCGGATGATCCCTCCAGTGGGGGAAGGCCGAGTCTGCCGCCCAAGGTACGTTTGCCTTCCGGCTCTTTCCTATACTGCCCCTATGACCACCAAGGCGGCCCTCGGCGTGCCGGACATCACGTTCGAAGCGCGGCTTCGGGACGTGCTGCGCTCGAAGGTGGAATTCATCGAACTGATCGGTGAGGATCTGGTCGCGGCCGGTGGCAAGCGCACCCGGCCGCTGATCACGTACGCCTCCGCGCAACTGCTGGGCGCGGCGCCGCACGGCCTGGACTGGACGCACGTCGTGGATCTGGGCGTGTGCGTGGAGTTGCTGCACTCCGCCTCGCTGCTGCACGACGACCTGATCGACGACGCCGATACCCGGCGGGGACATCAGGCGGCCTTCCGGCGCTTCGGGAATGTGGTGAGCGTCATGAGCGGGGATTTCATGCTCTCGCGGCTGCTGATGCTGCTGGCCGGCATGCCGGGCGGCGCGCTGCTGACCCGCGCCTTCGGCGAGACGGCCAGCGTGATCTGCGAGGGCGAGGTCTTACAGTTCCAGGTGGCCGCGTACCAGGAGTACACGCATGAGCACTACCTGAACGTCATCCACGGCAAGACGGCGGCCCTGGCCGAGCTCGCGGCGCGTGGCCCGGCGCTGCTGCTGGGGGCCGCGCCCGAGCATGAGCGGGCGCTGGCGACGTTCGGGCTGGAGTACGGCATGGCCTTCCAGATGCAGGACGATCTGCTCGACCTGTCGGGCGACGAGGCCGTCATCGGCAAGCCGGTGGGCGGCGACCTGCGCGAGGGCAAGGCCACCCTGCCGCTGCTGTACCTGCTGGACGGTCCGCACGGGGCCGAGGTGCGCGCGGTGCTGGAACGCCGCGCCGCGCAGGAGGGAGACGTCGAGCGGGTGCGGGCGCTGGCCGAGCAGGAAGGGGCCGTGCTGCGCACCCGCGAGGAGATCCGCCGCCGCGCCGCGCTGGCTGTGGACGCGCTGGCCATCTTTGCTCCCTCCGAGGCGCGTGAGCAGCTGGAGCGGCTGGCCGTGCGCGAGATCGAGCGCGCCCGCTGAGCAGCCCTCTGCGCTGAGCCCAGGCCGTCCGGTTCACACGGACGGCCCTTTTCATTCGCCAGGTCGGGTTCCGGAAGGCGTGTCAGGGGAGTGCTGGAATCGCTTCCGATATTCCGCGTGCTCATCGGCGTTTCGCGGGGTTGACGGCGACTGCCGGTGCGGTGAGGATGTGGGCGGCCCAGGTTCCAGCATCACCCGTCCGGAGGGGGCCTGCACGTCCCGGCCAAGTTGTCTATGCGTGTATGCTCCGGAAGTCAGCACATTCCACCCCGCCGCGCCACCGGGCGCGGCCCGCGAAGGAGACCAGCGAATGCGGGCATCAGGACTCAACTGGCAGGGCCTCATGGAGCAGCTCCAGCTGGCCCTGCCCCACTGCGACGTGACCGACCAGTCCCTCGCGTACTTCAAATACCCCCGGCGGACCGTCAGCCTGAACCTCCCGGTGCGCATGGACGACGGCAGCGTGCGCATGTTCCGCGCCTACCGCAGCGTGCACAACACCTCCCGTGGCCCCAGCATGGGCGGCGTGCGCCTCAAGGCCGGCGTCAGCGCCCACGAGTGCGAGGTGCTGGCCGCCATTATGACCCTCAAGGCGGCCGTGGCCGACCTGCCGCTGGGCGGCTCGAAGGGCGGCATCGACGTCGATCCCGACAGCATCAGCGCCCACGAACTCCAGGGTCTGGTGCGGCGCTACACCAGCGAACTCGTGGAATTCGTCGGCCCTGGCGAGGATATCCTGGCTCCGGACATCGGCAGCGACGAACAGGTCATGGCCTGGATTCTCGACGCCTACGCCGAGAACACCGGCGAGACCCTCAGCGGCGTGGTGGTCGGCAAACCCATTCCGCTGGGCGGCAGTTACGGCAGCAAGGACGCCCGTGGCCGCAGCGCCGCCCTGGTCACCGGCCGCATCCTGGAGCAGCACGGCCGCAGCCTGCAGTACGCCCGCGCCGCCGTATACGGCTTCGGCGCGGTCGGCCGTACCGCCGCGCAGACCCTCGCCGCGCAGGGCGCGCTGATCGTCGCCGTCAGCGACCAGGGCGGCGGCACCTTCGCCAGCGGCGGCCTGGATCTGGCTGCTCTCACCGCCTACCGCGAACGCACCGGCAGCGTGGCGGGCTTCGCGATCGACATCAGCGCCGAGGAACTCACGGAACTCGATGTCGATGTGCTGCTGCTCGCGTACGACTACGGCGCCATCCACGCCGGGAATGCCCACGCCGTACGCGCCGATTACGTGGTCGAGGCCACCAACCGCGCCGTACTGCCCGAGGCCGAGCGCTTCCTCAGGGGCCAGGGCGTGACCGTCATTCCCGATCTCGTCGCCAGCCTGGGCGGCGTGGTCGTGAACTACCTGGAATGGGTGCAGGACGCCAGCAACTTCTTCTGGACCGAAGAGGAGATCGAGAGCGCCATCGACGTGCGCGTGAACGCCGCCGTGGATGAGGTCATGGCCTTCGCCCGCACCCGCGACGTGGACATGCGCACCGCCTCGTACGTCGTGGCGCTGAACCGGCTGAATAACGCGACCGTGATGCGAGGGGTGTATCCATGACCGCCAGGATTCAGGCACATGAGTAGACCTGACGGCCACCGCCCGGCCGCCCTGCCCGGCGAAGACCCCGCATCCAAGCTCCCTCGTTCCCAGCAAGGAGTCTCCCAATGACCGCCACCCAAGATCCCGCCTCCCAGGCACCCGCTCCGGCCCGCGCGCACAAGGTGCCCAGTTACCTCGACCCGAACAACATCGGGCCCTACGAGATCTTCCTGGAGCAGGTCGAGCGCGTCACGCCATACCTGGGCAAACTGGCCTTCTGGGTCGAGACCCTCAAGCGGCCCAAGCGGATTCTGGTCGTGGACATCCCCGTGCACCTCGACGACGGCTCGATCGCGCATTTCGAGGGCTACCGCGTGCAGCACAACACGTCCCGCGGTCCCGCAAAGGGCGGCGTGCGCTTCCACCAGGACGTCACGCTGTCCGAGGTGATGGCCCTGAGCGCGTGGATGACCGTGAAGAACGCCGCCGTGAACCTCCCCTACGGCGGCGGCAAGGGCGGCATCCGCCTCGATCCCCGGCAGTACTCGACCGGCGAACTCGAACGCATCACGCGGCGCTACACCTCCGAGATCGGGCTGATTATCGGGCCGGACAAGGACATTCCCGCGCCCGACGTGAACACCGGCCCGCAGACCATGGCGTGGATGATGGACACCTACTCCATGAACGTGGGCCGCACCGCCACCGGCGTCGTGACCGGCAAGCCCGTGAGCCTGGGTGGCAGCCTGGGCCGCGCCGACGCCACCGGGCGCGGCGTGTTCGTGACCGGTTCCGAGGCCATGAAGAAACTCGGCATGCCACTGGAGGGCGCGCGGATCGCCATCCAGGGCTTTGGGAACGTCGGTGAGGCCGCCGCCCGGATCTTCCATGAACACGGCGCGAAGATCGTCGCCATCCAGGACGTGACCGGCACCATCCACAGCGAGGCCGGCATCGACCCCGGCGCGGCGTTGAGCCACCTGCGCGCCACCGGCCGCATCACGGACTTCCCCGGCAGCGAGGAAATCGCTGCCGCCGACTTCTGGGGCGTGGACTGCGACGTGCTGATCCCCGCCGCGCTGGAAAAACAGATCACCCTGGTGAACGCCGACCGGATCAAGGCCCGCCTCATCGTCGAGGGTGCCAACGGCCCCACCATCCCGGCCGCCGACGACCTGCTGGCCGACAAGGGCATCACGGTGGTGCCGGACGTGCTCGCCAACGCGGGCGGCGTGACCGTCAGTTACTTCGAATGGGTGCAGGACTTCTCCAGCTTCTTCTGGACGGAAGACGAGATCAACAAGCGCCTCGACCGCATCATGAGCGAGGCCTTCCAGAGCCTGTGGGCCGTCAAGGAACAGCACGGCGTGACCCTACGGACGGCCGTGTATATCGTCGCCTGCACGCGCGTGCTGGAAGCGCGGGCGCTGCGGGGGCTGTACCCCTAAAACGCGGTGCATTGGGCCGGAAGCGGTTGCCTCAGGCTCCCGGCCCTCCGCTCGCCTCGCCTCAGCAGCCAATTACTGGACGCGGATCGCTGCACCTCAGCCCTCGCCCTGCGCCCCTCAGTACAGCTTGCCCAGCACGTCGTCCTTCATCACGAACGAGTTCTCCTTCGTCGGGAAGGCCCGGGCGCGCACGTCGGCCGCGTACTGCTCGATGGCCTCGCGCGACAGCTTGCCGATCTCGGCATAGCGCCGCGCGATCTTCTTGTCCTCTCCCTCGTACACGCCCAGCAGGTCGTGCGTCACGAGCACCTGCCCGTCACAGTTCATGCCCGCGCCGATGCCGATGGTCGGGATGCCCAGCCGTTCCGAGATCAACTTGGCCAGCCGAGCTGGAATGGCCTCCAGCACCACCGCGAAGGCCCCCGCCTGTTCCAGCGCCACGGCGCCTTCCAGGGTGCGGCGGGCCGTGTCGTCGTCCTTGCCCTGCACGCGCAGGCCGCCCTGGGCGGTGGCCGTCTGGGGCATCAGGCCCACGTGTCCCATCACGGGAATGCCGTTGCGGGTCAGGGTGTCCACCACCTGCAGAATCTCGGTGGTCGCGCCCTCCATCTTCACGGCGTCCGCGCCGGTCTCCTGAATCACCTTCACGGCGTTCCGCATGGCGTCCTGCGTGCCCGTGTGGTACGTGCCGAAGGGCAGATCCACCACCATGAACGTCTCCGGCGCGCCCCGCCGCACCGCGCGCGCGTGGTGGATCATGTCGCCCAGCGTGACCGGCGCGGTGCTGTCGTAGCCCAGCACCACGTTGCCCAGGGAATCGCCCACCAAGATCAGGTCTACGCCCGCGGCCTGCGCGTGCTTGCCGCCGGGGTAGTCGTAGGCGGTGACCATCACCAGCGGCGACTCGGAGTGCTGCAACTCCGGAATGCTGCGTTTCATGCAGGGAGCGTAGCAGAGGGGCCCGGCCCTTCCCTCAGTCCTCGGCTACGTCCGTCAGATCCATCGCGCGGAGTTCTGGGGCCAGGTAGGCGGTCACGCCTACTACGATCAGGGTGACGATCCCGCCCAGCCACACACTGCGGGCGGTACCGAGCAGCTTGGCGGCCACGCCGCTCTCGAAGGCGCCGAGTTCGTTACTGGCCCCGATGAACATGCCGCTGACGGCATTCACGCGCCCGCGCATGTGGTCCGGGGCCTTCAGTTGCAGGGTGGCGCTGCGGATGACCATGCTCACGCCGTCGAAGACGCCAGCGGCGATCAGCGCAGCCACACTCAGGTAGAAGTTGCGCGACAGGCCAAACACGAGCATGCACACGCCGAACCCGGCGACGACACTCAGGAGCAGGCGGCCTGCGCCCTTGCCCGGTGGATGCCGGGTGGCGTACAGCATGACCAGCAGCGCGCCGATGCTCGGTGCGGCCACGAGCACGCCCAGTCCTTTCGGACCGACGGCGAGGATGTCCGACGCGAAGATGGGGAGCAGGGCGACGGCGCCGCCGAACAGCACGGAGAACAGATCCAGGGCCATGCTGCCGACGAGCACCTGCCGCTGCACCACGAAGGCCAGACCGGCTTTCACGCTGTCCCAGATGGGTTCACCGGGCGTGAACTGCGGGCGCGGTTTGGGTTTCACGGTCAGCACGCAGCCCAGCGACACGACGAACAGGACGAAGGCGAAGGCGTACGCGCCCGACGCGCCGACGGAGGCGTACAGCACGCCGCCGAGGGCTGGCCCGGCGATCCCGGCGGCCTGCCACGCGCTCGACCGCCACGCGCTGGCGCGCAGCAGCAGCTCGCGCGGCACGACCTGCGCCTGGAAGGCGGGCAGCGCCGGATCGGAGAAGCCGCGCGCCACGCCCAGCGTGAAGATCAGCGCCAGGATCGGCCAGATGCCGGTCTGAATGGCGTGCGGGGCGTACAGCGCGAACAGGCCCGCGCACACGACCTCCACGGTCATGGTGGTCAGCAGAATCCGGCGGCGGTCGTTGCGGTCGGCGACCACGCCGCCCAGCAGCGCCAGACTCAGGGCGGGAATCGCCTCGACCAGCCCGAGAATGCCCAGCGTGAGGGGATTTTTGGTGATCTGGTACAGCTGGTACGCGACCGTCAGGGCGACCGCGCGGCTGGCCAGGGTGCTGGTCACGGCGGCCAGCAGCATGGCGCGGAATTCCGGCAGTTGCAGGACGGCACGGCTGGACGTGGCGACGGCGGCGGACTGGGGCGGCGAACTCACCGGGGCAGTGTAGGCCCCGGCGTGGCCGCGCGCGCGTTCATGCCCCCTTGATGACCTCGCCCCAGCGGCCCAGCAGCAGGTAGATGATCCAGCCGGTCACGGCCACGTACAGCCACACGGGCACGGTCCAGCGCACCCACGCGCGGTGCCGGTTGAAGTACACGCGGGCACCGGGCGCGTCGATGTTGCCGAGGTTGCCGGCGGCCTTCAGGCCCCGGTAGGCGTTGAACAGCGCGCCCAGCGCGAGCGGCAGGTTCGCGGCGGCCAGGATGATGTGGCTGATCAGCAGCGCGTAGTACGCCCAGCGGTTGGGGCCGATGTACTTCTTCTCGTAGCCCAGGCCCAGGCGGGTCAGGTACAGCACGAGGAACAGGGTGGCGAGCGTGGAGGCGACGATCATCGCGCGCATGTGCGCCTCACGGTTGCCGTGGCGGATGAAGTACACCCCGACGCAGAGGGCCACGCCGCTCAGGACGATGGTAATCACAGACCACTGGTTGATCGTTTCCGCCATAACCCGGTCAGTGTAGGGGCGCCGGTCGGGTCAGGTGGCCCCCCCGCTCAGGACGGCGCGGGCAACTCGTTCCACAGGGGGTACAGGGTGGGTTCGTCCTCCTGCACGCTGGAAAAGCGTTCCGCTGGTTCCAGGAACAGGTTGTCGGTCTGGTCGTCGTTCACGGCGCTGACCTCGCCGGCCATGACCGGGCCGTGGCCGGGCAGGGCGTAAAAGCGGTGGTACGTGCCCGGATGCAACGTGACGCTCTGACCGGGATGCAGGTGCAACGGTTCCAGGGCGGCCAAGGTGCGCTCCTGGCCGTCACTGAACACCGTCACTGGCGCGTCGCTGATGCCACCGGTCGTCGCGGTGGCCAGTTCCAGCACCAGGACGCCGCCGCCCCGGTTGATGATGTCCTCGGTCTTGAAGTGATGCGTGTGCAGGGGGGCGACCTGCCCCTCGCCGATCATCAGGAGCTTCTCGGCGTAAGTGATCTCGCCGGGCATCCCCAGGCGGCCATTGCGCACGCCGAACAGAAGCAGGCCCTGGCAGCGGAAGTCCCCACTGCCGAAATCGGTCACATCCCAACCCATTTGCCGGGCACGGCAGTACGCGGCGACCTGCGGATGGGCCGCCCACTGCTCGGGTGACCACGTCGCCCAGGAGGGCAGCGCAAACCGCCACGCCTCGATCAGGGCCGTGGCTTGACGTTGGGCCGCATTGATTTCACTTCGGCGCACGGTAAGCCTCCGGGGAGCGCGGGCCACCACCGAGGAGACGGCGTTCCCTGAGCCAGACGATAGCGCGCGTGGCCGGGGGACAATCCTCTGGGCAGCAGGGCGCATAAAATAACGCTGGACTTCGCCACGAGCGGCGGGCGAGGGCAAGGGATGGTGAGGAAGTTGAGTGGAACGCTGACGGCATCCCGCGCGGGCGCGGGCCTCTGGTTGTCCCGGCTGGCGTGGGTGGCGCTGGGGTACAACGTGCTGGTGATCCTGTGGGGCGCCGTCGTGCGGCTCACCACGTCCGGCGCGGGCTGCGGCGCGCACTGGCCGCTGTGCAACGGCGTGGTGCTGCCGCCCAGCCCGACCCTGCACACCCTGATCGAGTTCAGTCACCGCCTGACCAGCGGCGCGAGCGGCCTGCTGGCCATCGCCCTGGTCATCCTGGCGTTCCGCGTGACCCAGCAGGGCCACCCGGCGCGGCTGGGCGCGGCCCTGAGCCTGGGCCTGATCATCCTGGAGGGGCTGGTGGGCGGCGTGCAGGTGCTGCTGGGCCTGACCGCCACCAGTACCGATCCGGCGCGCGGCTTCGTGCAGGGCGTGCACCTCGCCAACACCTTCCTGCTGCTGGGGGCGCTGCTGCTCACGGCGCTGTGGGCGTCCGGCGCGCCGGGGCTGCGGCTGCGTGGGCAGGGGCGGGCGGGCACCCTGAGCGCGCTGGCCCTGATCCTGCTGCTGATCCTGGGCATGGCGGGAGCCGTGACGGCGCTGGGCGACCTGCTGTTCCTGCCGGCCGACGGCACGCCCATCGACACGGTGAAGCACGATTACGCGGCCACGGCGGGCGCATTGCAGAACCTGCGCGTGATTCATCCCATGCTGGCCATCGTCGTCAGTGCCTTCCTGGCATGGCTGGCCGGCTGGTTCCGGCGGGCACGGCCCTCGGCGAGCGTGGAACGCTGGAGCGTGGCCGTGTGGGGCCTGATTGCCCTTCAGATCGCGCTGGGCTTCCTGAACGTGGCGCTGCGCGCGCCCGCGTGGATCCAGCTGTCTCACCTGGCGCTGGCGTGCGCACTGTGGCTGGGCACCCTGACCCTGGTGTACTTCGCCCTCACGGCGCTGACCGTGCAGGGCGGGCGTTCCCTGCCGGTGGGCCGGGTGGGCGCATGACGGCCTCCGAGCGTGCGGCGGCCTCTGATACCGTGACGGTCATGCTGTCCACTGCGCGGGAGCGCGCCACCTGGCGGGATTACCTGGCGCTGACCAAGCCGAAGGTGATCAGCCTGCTGCTGTGGACGACCGTTACGGCCATGTTCATGGCCGCGCGCGGCTGGCCGGGCCTGTGGTTGCTGGTGGTCGTCAGCGTCGCCGGGTACATGTCGGCGGGCTCGGCGGGTGTGTTCAACATGATCATCGACCGCGACATCGACCTGAAGATGGCCCGCACGGCCAAGCGGCCCACCTCCAGCGGCGTTATCGGCACGCGCGACGCGGCCCTGTTCGGCGGAACACTCCAGGTGCTGTCCTTCGTGGCCCTGTGGGTGTGGGCCACGCCGCTGGCCGCGTGGATGAGCTTGGCGGGCTTCGTGACCTACGTGGGCGTGTACACCGCCCTCCTGAAGCGCCGCACGTGGCACAACATCGTCCTGGGCGGCGCGGCCGGGTGCTTCCCGCCGCTGGTCGGCTGGGCGGCCGTGACCGGCGACCTGAACCTGTTCGCGTGGTTCCTGTTCGCCATCATCTTCTTCTGGACGCCGGTGCATTTCTGGGCGCTGGCCCTGATGATCAAGGAGGAGTACCGCGAGGTCGGGATTCCCATGCTGCCCGTCGTGCACGGCGAGAAGCTGACGGTCGCGCAGATCGGGCTGTACGCGATCTACACGGTCGTGCTGTCGGTCATGCCGGTCTTCTTCCACGAGGTGGGCGCGGTGTACTTCGTGCTGGCCGCCGCGCTGGGTGCGTGGCTGCTGGTGCTGTCCTGGCGGCTCTACCGGCACGTGGCGGCGGGGCACACGGTCGAGCGCCGGGTGGCCGTGCCGCTGTACCTGTACTCCATGCTGTACCTGGCGCTGCTGTTCGTGGCGGGCGCCGCCGACCGGATCCTCTTCGCGCACCTGGGGTAGACCCCGGCGGGCAGGACACTTTGCCCGGCGCCCATGGTGTTGTATGGGCATCATGCCTGAACGAGCGGTAGGGATGGGATGGAGTACGGCGCGGCCGGGTTGGACGGACGCTGCACGCTCGCCCGCTGGACGCATTAAACTGCGGGCAAGAGGAAAGGAGTGATGTTGAATACCATCCATGACCGCCACCGTGGCACCCGGAGGCGCGCCGGCCGAACGGGAGCCATCGCCGCCGCGCTGGGCATGGCGCTGCTCAGCGGCTGCCAGCAGGCCCGCCAGTCCCTCTCCATCGGGGACATGCACTCGGCCTACAACCGTGAGATCTGGTGGATGAGCCTATGGGCCATCGCGCTGTCGATCATCATCTTCATCGGCGTGTCGTACGCGCTGTTCTACACGGTGAACAAATTCCGTGAAGACAAGCACGACGCCGAACCCGCGCAGTTCCACGGCAACAACCGCCTGGAAGTGGCGCTGGTGGTCGTGCCCGTGATCATCGTGTTCGGTCTGAGCGTGCTGGCCGTCAAGAGCCTCGCCGTGGTGAACAACGTCGACGCCAGCGCTCCGAAGATCGACGTGCTCGGGAAGCAGTTCTGGTGGAACTTCTCGTACCCGGACGCCACGGCCGCCGCGGGTGGCGTCGTCACCAACGGCAACGAGATGCTGATGCCCGCCGCGCAGAAGATCACCCTGAGCGTGACCAGCGGGGACGTCATCCACGGCTTCTGGGCGCCGAACATCGGCGGTCAGCGCGCTGCCATGCCCGCCACCAAGAAGGTCTGGATGGTCGATTCCGACCGGGCCGGCGCGTACCAGGGCAACTGCTCGCAGCTGTGCGGCGGCAGCCACGCCAACATGCGCTACAAGGTCGTGGTGCTCGACAAGGCGCGCTACGACTCGACCGTCAGCGCCATGCAGGCCTACAAGGCCCCGGAGCCCGCTCCCGGCAGCAGCGAAGCGCGCGGCTACGCGCTGTTCATGCAGGGCAAGCCCAGCGCGGCTGCTCCTGCCTGCGCGTCCTGCCACCGCGTGCAGGGCACCCCGGCAGCGGGCGCGGTCGGCCCGGATCTGAGCTTCTTCGGCACGCGCCGCACGCTGGGCGCGGGCATCTGGGAAGCCATGACCGAGGCCCACTGGACCGATCCGAAGGCCGCCGCTGAACTGCACGCGTGGATCAAGCACAGCCCCGCCGTGAAGCCCGGCAGCCTGATGCCCTCCTACGACGGCAGCGAGTATCGGAGCCAGGGCAAGCTGATCAAGGGTGGCACCCTGACCGACGCTGAAATCGACGACATCGCCGCGTACCTGCGCAGCCTCCAGCTCCCCGCAGACGCGGACTACTGGAAGGGCACGCCCGTGATCGGCGCGAACACCGCAGGAGGCCCGCAGTGACCATCCAACACGCTCCGCAGCCGCAGCAGGTGTCGGCCCCACGCCACTCGGTGTGGGAGGTCATCAAGGACTACATGATGACCACCGATCACAAGAAGATCGGCACGCTGTACATCGGCACCAGCATCCTGGGCTTCGCCATCGCCGGTCTGCTGGCCGTCGCGATCCGCATCCAGCTGATGTTCCCCAACAACACCTTCCTGGTCGGCAACGGCTACAACCAGGTGCTGACCCTGCACGCCGCGCTGATGATCTTCTTCTTCCTGATTCCCATCGGCCTGTTCGGCTTCGGGAACTGGATCCTGCCGCTGCAACTCGGGGTGCGTGACGTGGCCCTGCCGCGCGTGAACACCTTCGCCGTGTGGCTGTTCATCTTCAGCCTGATCCTGGTGATCCTGGGCCTCGTGAACGGCGGCGCACCCGGCGTGGGCTGGACGTTCTACTACCCGCTCTCGGTGGATGCCAACCAGACCGGCGTGGCCGTGCTGATGGTGGCCCTGACCCTGAACGGCATCGCGTCACTGCTGGGCTCGGCGAACTTCGCGGCCACGGTCGTGAACATGCGCGCGCCGGGCATGAGCCTGTGGAAGATGCCGATCTTCGCGTGGAGCATCTTCGCCACGTCGATCCTGCAGCTGATCTCGCTGGGCGGCCTGACGGCAGCGGCCCTGGTGACCTTCCTGGAGATCAAGCTGGGCCTGAGCATGTTCGACCCCGGCCGGGGCGGCGTGCCCGTCATGTTCCAGCAGTTCTTCTGGTTCTACTCGCACCCGGCCGTGTACGTCATGCTGCTGCCGTACCTGGGCATGGGCGCCGAGATCGCCTCGACCATGGCGCGCAAGCCGCTGTTCGGCTACCGCGTGATGGTGTACTCGATCCTGGGCATCGTGCTGGTGTCGCTGCTGGTGTGGGTGCACCACATGTTCGCCGTGGGCCTGCCGGAAAGCTGGCAGATCGCGTTCATGATCGCCACGCTGATCGTGGCCGTCCCGACCGGCGTGAAGATCTTCAACCTGATCGGCACGCTGTGGGGCGGGCGGATCATGATGCGCACCCCTACCTTCTGGCTGGTGGGCTTCATCTTCAACTTCCTGATCGGCGGGATCACCGGCGTGGCGCTGGGCATGATTCCCTTCGACTACCAAGTGACCATGTCGTACTTCGTGGTCGCGCACTTCCACAACGTCATGATGTTCGGCACGGCCTTCCTGGCCATGGGCGGCATCTACTACTGGTGGCCCAAGATGACCGGCCGCTTCCTGAACGAGAAACTGGGCCTGTGGCACTTCTGGCTGTTCATGGTCGGCTCGTGGATGACCTTCCTGCCGCAGTACATCCTGGGCCTGCTCGGCATGCCCCGCCGCTACTACACGTACCCCGACGGCAACTTCGCGTGGAGCGAACTGAACTTCGTGTCCACCCTGGGCGCCCTGACCCTGCTGGCGGGCGGCATCGTGTGGGTGTGGAACATGTGGCAGAGCGTGCGCGCCCCCGCCACGGCCTCCGCGAATCCCTGGGGCGGCTTCACGCTGGAATGGACGGCGGCCTCCCCGCCCGCGCCGTACAACTTCGCGCACGACTTCCCCACCACCTTCCCCACCGAGCGCCCCCTGTACGACTGGGAGAAGAATGGCGACACCCTCACCCCGGTCGATCCGAAGACCATCCACCTGCCGCAGGATTCCTGGGGGCCCTTCATCACGGCCGTGGGCATGCTGCTGATGGGCTACGGCCTGAGCTTTGGGTGGTTCACCAACTACT
Source organism: Deinococcus sp. KSM4-11 (assembly GCF_004801415.1). Lineage (NCBI taxonomy): Bacteria > Thermotogati > Deinococcota > Deinococci > Deinococcales > Deinococcaceae > Deinococcus > Deinococcus sp. KSM4-11. The sequence continues at coordinate 71,928 of NZ_SSNX01000008.1, forward strand.
CCCCGGTCGATGGCCTCAAGCCCTTCTTCAACGCGGCCCCCGGCCACGTGTTTGCCAGCATCGTGCTGTACCTGAGCATTCCGCTGTTCCTGTACGGCCTGTTCAAGTGGGCGGGCACGCCCGAGTACAAGGAACCCACCGAGCACCACTTCCTGACCAAGTACGACAACGGCTTCCTGGGCATGGCGTGGTTCATCATCTCGGAAGTCGGTCTGTTCGGCGTGCTGATCGCCGGGTACGTGTACCTGCGGATCAGCGGGCATGCCGAGCCGCCCGTGCTGCGCCCGAACATCTGGCTGGCCGCCCTGAACACCCTGATCCTGGTCAGCAGCTCCTTCGTCATCCACCGTGCCGAGCAGGACAACCATCACGGCAAGCTCACCCGCTTCCGCATCGGCCTGTTCGTCACCCTGATCCTGGGCGCGCTGTTCATGCTGTTCCAGGTATACGAGTTCAGCCTCTTCGGCCACGAAAGCGACTGGCGCCAGAACCTGTGGGAGTCGTGCTTCTACACCATCGTTGGCCTGCACGGGCTGCACATCCTGATCGGCGGCACTGGCGTGGCCCTGCCGTACTACCAGGCCATGACCGGCAAGATGGACAAACACAACCACGGTTCCATTACGCCCGCCAGCCTGTACTGGCACTTGGTGGACGTGGTGTGGCTGTTCATCGTGGCGATCTTCTACGCTTGGTAAACCAGGTTCCAGGCGCGGAGGTAGACCTCGCGTCAACGGGCAGGCCGCCCCGGCGGGCGGAGTCTGAAACCATAAAGGCATGAATTAGGGGCTGACTTCGGTTGGCCCTTCTGCCTATTGCTCCTCTGGGACACCCCGCCCGCGCCGCGTGCCCTAGCCTGCGCGCATGAAGGTGCTGACGGCGGTGCTGCTCGCGGTGGCCGCGATCCTGGCGGGTCTGCTGCTGTACCGGCGGGCGAACCCCGGCGTGAGTGGAGGGGACGCGCTCGACGTGCCCATACCGCTGCCTGCTGTGGCACTGCTGGATGACCGGGGGCGGCAGACCACGCTGGCCCACTCGGACGGGCGGATGCGGCTGGTGTTCTACGGCTACGTGCGCTGCCCGGACGTGTGCCCGGCCACGCTGGCGAGCCTGAAGAACATCTGGGCGACCCTCACTGCGGCGCAGCAGGCGAAGATGCAGGTGCAGTTCATCTCGGTCGATCCGGTTCACGATCGCCCTGCCGTGGTGCGGGCGTACCTGAGCCGGTTCGATCCGACCTTTACAGGCCTGACCGGCAGTGTGGACGCCGTCAACGCGGCGGCGAAGGCCATGTTCGTCGGGCTGGTCGATACCCGTCCGGCCCCGGTGGATCATGCGGGAATGCTAGGAATGAAGGCCGCCGCGCCGGTTGGTGCCACGGCGGCCGAACTGCTGCACGGCGATCAGGTCAGCATTGTGGACACTAGGGGCCGCTTCGTGCGGGTGTACGGCAATGGCGCGGTGATCGACGGCACCCTGGAGCGCGACCTGCCGGGGCTGATTCGCCAGTACGGGTCGTAGCTCCGTTCGTACGGCTGTCGGCCAGAGCCTGCAGGGGTTCGAGTTCCTAGACTCCAGATCAGCTCATGGAGGAGGCCCAGGGAGCGAGCGCGTCCCCTGGGCCTCCTCCGTTTGCAGCGTTTACGCGGGCTGCGAGAGCTGGATCACGCTGAAGACCGCGCCGTCCGGGTCGGCCAGGATGGCGATGGTGCCAAATGGCGAGGCGAAGGGCGGGACGTTCACGCGGCCCCCGTGCTCTTCGGCCGTCTTCAGGGCTTGCTGTACGTCGTCCACGGCGAAGTACGTCATCCAGTGTGGGGGTACGCTGGCGGGCCAGTGCCCCTCGTCCATCTGCATGATCCCGGCGGTCTCGGTATCGCCCTGCTTGAGCGTGTAATACGTCAGGCCGCCGGGCACGGCCTGGGCGGTCGAGTGGAAGAGGGTGGTGTAGAAGTCGCGGGCCTTGCCGCTGTCGCGGGTCAGCACCTCCTGCCACGCGGGCGCGCCGTGCTCGGCGGCCACGGTGTAACCGTGGAAGTCGATGGGCTGCCACAGCCCGAACACTGCGCCAGTCGGGTCGGTTGCAACCATCATGTGGCCCAGGTTCATGACCTGCATCGGCTCCACCAGGACACTGCCACCCAGCTCACGGATGCGTGCCGCGTCGGCGTGCGCGTCATCGCTGGCGAAGTACACGGACCACGCGCTGGGCATATCCGGCATCTGCGGTGACTGGGGCACCATCCCCGCGATCTCCTCGCCGTCCTTGCGGGCGCGGTGGTAGTGGCCCAGTTCGGGGCCGTAGTCCTCAAACTCCCAGCCGAACAGGGCCGTGTAGAAGGCTTTGGCTTCCTCGGGCTTGCCGGTGCTCAGATCGAACCACGTGGGGGTGCCGGCGGGATGGGTGGTGGCTTCGGGCATACAGGAACCTCCAGGCTGGATCGCGGGGTGGGCTGCGGCATGGGCGGAGGCCATCCCGTCCGGCCCGGTGTCAGGCAGGGATCGGGTGATGGTTCAGGCCGGAACTGGGTGGCAACGGAAGGACTCAGAGCGTCATATTTCTTACAGTTCCAGTGTACGCCGGCTGTCGTGTCCTGTCAAATTCATGCGCCCCCGTTCCGTTCACAGCTAAGTTGCGGTATGCTGGCTCCATGACCGATGCTGCTCCCGGACTCGACGCCGCCCTGCGTCCCAAAACCCTGGCCGAGTACGTGGGGCAGGAGAAGCTCAAGGACAAGATGGGCGTGTACCTCCAGGCTGCCCGTGGGCGCAAGGAAGCCCTCGACCACACCCTGCTCTTCGGCCCGCCCGGCCTGGGCAAGACCACCCTAGCGCACATCATCGCCGCCGAACTCGGCGTGAACATCCGCGTGACCAGCGGCCCCGCCATCGAGAAACCCGGTGACCTCGCCGCCATCCTCACCAACAGCCTGGAAGAAGGCGACGTGCTGTTCATCGACGAGATCCACCGCCTGGGCCGCGTCGCGGAGGAACACCTGTACCCGGCGATGGAGGACTTCAAGCTCGACATCGTGCTCGGGCAGGGACCGGCCGCGCGCACCATCGAACTGCCGCTTCCGCGCTTCACGCTGGTCGGCGCGACCACCCGCCCCGGTCTGATCACCGCGCCCATGCGCAGCCGCTTCGGGATCATCGAGCACCTCGAGTACTACACGCCCGAGGAGATCGCCATCAACCTCCTGCGCGACGCCCGCCTGCTGGGCTTCGGGCTGGACGAGACGGCCGCCCTGGAAGTCGGCGCCCGCTCGCGTGGCACCATGCGAATTGCCAAGCGGCTGCTGCGCCGCGTGCGCGACTACGCCGAGGTGGCCGGCGAGAGCACCATCAGCTTGGAACGGTCCCACAGCGCCCTGGACAAACTCGGCCTGGACTCGGCGGGCCTGGACGACCGCGACAAGAAGTACCTGGAGACCCTGATCCACCGCTTCGCGGGCGGCCCCGTCGGCGTGGACACCCTCGCCACGGCCATCAGCGAGGACGCCCTGACCCTGGAGGACGTGTACGAGCCGTACCTGATCCAGCTCGGCTTCATCAAGCGCACGCCGCGTGGACGGGTCGCTACCGCGCACGCCTACGACCACCTGGGGTTGCCGGTCAGCGGCGCGGACAGCGACCTCGGGATGTTCGTGAACTGAATCCCCGCCCGACAGGACGGCAGATGGGAGGTCAGCTGTGCGAAGACTCACCGCTCTTGAACGCGTCTCGGTGGATGGGATCTTCGACGCGGCCCAGATGGCCGTGTGGGACTTCCCGTACGACAGTGAGGACAGGCAGGCCATCATCGCGGGAGGCATCCACGGCAGTGACGCGTACCTGCTGGGCCGGGTGACCTACGAGATGCTCGCGCCGGGCTGGTCCGCGTGCAAGAACAACGAATACGGCGTGGCCGATCAGTTGAACCGCATGAAGAAATACGTGGTCTCGTCGGGCCTGGAGCAGGCGACGTGGAACAACTCGACCATCATCCGGGGCGAGGTGGCCGAGGAGATCGGCCGGCTCAAGGAGCAGGCCGGGGGTGACATTCTCGTGCACGGCAGCGCCACCCTGCTGCAGACCCTGCTGGCGGCAGGACTCGTGGATGAACTCCAGCTGCTGGTGCATCCCAGGGTCGTGGGCACTGGAAAGCGGCTGTTCGAGGATGGTGTGGCCGCGTTGACGCTCGAACTGGTGGAATCGCGGTCGCTCGACCGGGGCGTGGTTCTGCTGCGCTACCAGCCGGAACAGTCAGGGCATTGACCAGGGAACGTGAAAACCACTGGCCCTCGCAAAGCTGAGTGATACGGGCGCTGCACCTGACAGCAGAGGGGCCGACACGGCGGTTCTGCCCCTCCTGCATGCCCTGACGCTGCTCAGACCCGTTCCAGCTCCAGCAGCCGCGCCTTGCGTTCTGGCCCCCAGCGGTAGCCTCCGTGGCCGCCCGTCTTCGGCACGATCCGGTGGCAGGGCACGACCACCGCCACCGGGTTGGTGGCGCAGGCCCGCGCGACGGCCCGCACCGCTGCCGGTTGCCCGATCATCTCCGCCAGCTGTGCGTAGGTGCGCGTCTCGCCGCGCGGAATCTCCCTGAGGGCCGCCCACACGCGCCGCTGAAAGTCCGTGCCGGGCACGTCCGTGACCAGAGAAGGGGCGCGGCCGGCCAGATGCGCCCGCACGCCCTCGACGTACGCCATGAGCGGCGCGGCGGCGTCGACCAGTTCCGCGTTCGGATACTCGGCGCGCAGTTCGGCCCGCAGGGCTTCCGGCTCGCCGAAGCGCACCGCGCACAGGCCCCGCTCCGTCGCGGCGACCAGCATCGGCCCCAGAACGCTGTCCGCGACCGTCTGATGAATCCGCACGCCAGCGCCGCCGCGTGCGTAGGCGCCGGGCGTCATGCCGAGCTGGTCGGTCGCGGGGGCGTACACGGTGGTGGGCGAGTCGTGGCCCGCGCCGTACAGGGCGGTCGTGACGGTCGTGTTCATCTTCAGGGCCTCCTTGAGCTTCTCGGTGCGTTGCCTGAGCGCGTACTGCTTGGGGCTGACCCCCACGCGGGCTTTGAACACGCGTTGCAGGTGAAATGGGCTCAGGCCGACCGCCGAGGCGAGGTCGGTCAGTTGGGGCGCGGTCTGTGCCGCGTCAATCAGTGCCTGCGCGTGGGCCACCACCCTGACCCCGGCGTCGATGCGCTCTGGCGTACAGCGCTTGCAGGGCCGGAATCCGGCTGCTTCCGCCGCAGCGGGCGAGTCGTGAAACGACAGGTTCTCGCGCTTCGGTCGGCGCGACGGGCAGCCCGGACGGCAGTAGATCCCGGTGGACTTCACGCCGTACCAGAACAGGCCGTCGGCGGCCGTATCGTGCGCCAGGACGGCGGCCCAGCGCGCCTCGTCATCGGAATACGTCGTGGTCGTCATGCCCGCAGGCTACGCGCCTGAAGCTTTCCGCGTGACCGGTTTCTTGCGGTCAAATTCCCCGGTCATGGCCCGCTACACTCCCAGCATGTCCGACCTTCAGGTGCAGGTCTTCGGCACGCGCAAGAGCAAGGAAACCCGCGCCGCCGAGCGCTTCTTCAAGGAACGCAAGATCAAGATCCACTTCGTCGACCTGCACGAGCGGCCCATCGCCCGCGGCGAACTGACGCGCTTCGTGCAGAAGTTCGGTCTGAACGCGCTGCTCGACCTGGAGGGCAAGGCCTACGAACGCAGCAACCTGGCCTTCCTCCGCACCACCGAGGAGGGCATCATCGCCAAGGTGATCGAGACGCCGGAACTGCTGAAACTGCCGCTGGTGCGCGGCGGCAAGGTGCTCACGGTCGGTGAGGACATGGACGGCTGGAAGGAGATGGTCGCGGGCGCGTGACCGTCAGAGGTTTGTGTGGCCGAGCGGAGCCAACTGGGCCTGACGCACGCGCTCCAGGAACGCCAGCAGTTCGTCCGCGAACGCTGGCCCGAAATGCGTGCCCCCCAGGTGCGGCCCGTCCAGGTGCAGCAGGCGGCTCTCGGGTGACGTGTTGGCGGCATACAGCACCTCGCCGTTGCGGGCGAACGACACGGCCGAATCGGCGGCGCTGCCCGCCACGAGCAGCGGCAGCGCCGTGCCAGCCCCAGGATAGTCGCGGGCCGGATCTCGGCCGGGCGGCAGCGCCTCCCCGGGCCTCAGGCCATGCGCGGCGGCGATGTCGGCCATGAAGGTTGGGTTGCCGCCGCGCCACGCGTCCTCCAGGCTCACCTGTGCGTCGAGCAGCATCACGCCGGACACCGGGTAGACGCCCGCGTAGGCCGTGAGCAGCGCCGGCAGGCCGCCCATCGAGTACCCGAAGGTGAAGGTGTGGCCGTCGAAGGGAAACAGGCGGACGGCGCGGGCATGCATGTCGGCCAGGTAGGTCAGGGCCTGGGGGGCGCCCCAGGTGGTCGGCCCGGCGTCGTTGCTGACCAGCACGGCGTAACCGGCGCCTTGCAGGCGGGCGTATAGCGCGGTCAGGTGCGGGCGCGTCAGGCTCAGGTCGGCGGTCATGCCGCGTGAGTGGGATACGACAACCAGCGGGCACGTGGGCGCGCAGGCCGTCGGCGTGTACAGGAAGGCGTCACCGAGCGGGTGTGGCAGCCGCAGCGGTTCGGACACGCGCCCGTCAGCCACGGGTACGGCGGATCCGGGCGCGGTGGGGGAGGGGGGCGACGCGGTCACGGCGGGAGACACCAGCACCGCGCCCAGCAGCAGGGGCAACACCACACGCTTCATCCCGCCGAGGGTAGCAGGGCTGGCCTGTCACGAACCTAACGTCCGAACAGCCAGCGTGAGACGGCCGTTCCCGCCAGTGCGCGCGCCAAGAGCACCGGCAGGAGCAGCGCGGCCAGTCCGTACCCCAGCAGCGTCAGGGTGAAGGCCAGCGGATGGGATGGGAAGCCCCACCGCTCCATCATGTACAGCAGTGCCGGGTGCAGCAGATACACCTGCAGGCTCAGGGTGCCCAGCACCGTCAGTGCCCGCACCCAGCGGCCCCGCATGGCCGCCAGCGCCAGCGACGCGCCGAACAGCGCCAGCACTGCCGCTGCCGTGTAGGCCCAGTTCGCCGCGCTGAACGCTAACGTATTCACCTGCTCCTCCTGCAAGGCCGCCAGCGACAGGGGCAGGAACCAGGCCAGAGACAGGACTGCCGCACCCAGAATCCAGCCCCGTCCGCGCGCCCACAGCGCCTCGAAGGCGCCCTCGTTCGCGCCGAAGTACATGCCCAGCGCCAGGGTCGGGAGGTACCACAGCGCCATCGTCGCCGGGTACGCGAACTCCAGCACGCCCACCCGGTTCAGGCCGTACACCGCGAGCTGCGCCAGGGAGGCGGCCCCCAGCACGCCCCACAGCGGCCAGCGCCGCCGCCACAGGGGAAGCAGCAGCGGCAGCACCGCGTAGAACTGCAGCACCACCAGCAGGAAATACAGGTGGTAATAGCCCTTGCCGTACTGCACCCACACCAGCCAGCGCCCCGGCTCCCGCAGCTCCGAGGGGTCTTCCTGCCCGGTGGCAAAGCGGAACAGCACGTACAGCACCGTCCACAGCAGGTACGGCAGCAGTGCGGTCCGCACCCGCGACCGGTAGTAGCGCCCCACGTCGAAGTGCCGCAGCGCCGAGCGCGTCAATACCAGCGCCGTCATGAACACGAAGGCCGGCACCACGAACAGCAGTGAGCGGTTGACCACCGACAGCGCCACGGCCAGCCCACTGCCCTCGGGCACGTACCGGACGCCCAGCCCCGCCGTGTGGTGTGCCACCACGGCCAGGATCGCCAGCCCCCGGAATACGTCCACCGCCACCAGGCGCGACGCCGGTACCGGAAGGGTGGTCGGCATGGCAGGAGCAACGGCGAGATCGGGGGTGTGGACGGTCATGACCGCGTCCACCGTAGGCGGCGGCGCCCCCCCGGCAGGGGCGAAGGGAGTCAAGGCCCGTTAACGTCCGCCGTTCCGGCCGTGGCTTCGTGGCAGCATGTCCCGACGGAGGAACGGCACATGACGAAGACCCCCTTGCAGGCCGAGAGCCCCAGCGACCGCATCACCGCGCGTCTTCAGGAACTGGGCGACTGGCGCGCCGCGACCCTTGCCCACGTCCGGCAGCTGATCCACGACGCCGACCCTGACGTGCAGGAGGAATGGAAGTGGGCCAAGACGACCTCGCCCGGCGTGCCCGTGTGGTCGCATCACGGCGGCCTGTGCACGGGCGAGGTGTACCAGCAGGCCGTGAAGCTGACCTTCTTTCGGGGAGCGGCGCTGCCCGACCCGGACGGGCTGTTCAATGCCAGCCTGAGCGGCGGCACGCGCCGGGCCATCGACCTGAAGGAAGGAGACAGCCTTGACGGCGCGGCCTTCAAGGCCCTGATCCGCGCCGCCGTGGCCGCCAACGCCGCCGCGAAGAAGAAGTAGCCCAGGCCCTCAGCGCCCGCCGCTCACGTCCAGCAGCGTGCCCGTCACGTACGACGCCCCGTCCGAGAGCAGCCACAGGATCGCCCGCGCGACCTCCTCGGCGGTGCCGCCCCGGCCCAGGGGAATGCTCGGCGCGACCCTCGCCACGCGGCCCGGTTCGCCGCCCAGCGCGTGGATGTCGGTTTCGATCAGGCCGGGGCGCACACCGCACACGCGGATGCCCTCGGCCGCCACCTCGCGCGCCAGGCCGACCGTCAGGGTGTCCACCGCGCCCTTCGACGCCGCGTAGTCGACGTACTCTCCGCCCGAGCCCAGCACCGCGGCCCGCGAGGACACGTTCACGATCACGCCGCCCGCGCCGCCGTGGCGGGTCGACATGCGCCGCACGGCCGCGCCCGCGCACAGGAAGGATCCGATCACGTTCGTGGTCAGGATGCGCGTCAGGCGGGCGGCGTCCAGTTCGTCCACGCGGGCCTGCCGTTCCAGCGTGCCCGCGTTATTCACCAGCCCGGAGATCGGCCCGAATTCGGTCTGTACGGCGTCGAACAGGCGCTCCACATCCGAGTCCACGCCCACGTCGGCCTGCACGGCCAGCGCCCGGCCGTCTGCCGCCTGAATGGCGCGGACGACCTCTGCTGCCGCGCCCGCCTCCTGCCGGTAGCTGAGGCCCACCGCGTACCCGGCCTGCGCCGCCAACTGTGCGGTGGCCGCGCCGATGCCGCGACTGCCACCCGTGATGAGAAGCACTGGAGTCATGCGTCAGGCTACCGTGCCGGGAAACCTGGCCTGAGCAGCGTAAATTTGCTCCTGACGTAAAATGTGAGTATAATTTCAGTGGAGGCGGACATCAGTGATCCCCAGAACTCCCCCATCCACCCAGGCGACCCCGCTGTCCCTGCACGACCTGACGCGGCTCCGGCGCGTCCGTGACCGGATCGACCGGGAGTACGCCCGACCGCTGGACGTCGAGGCGCTCGCCAGCGGCGTGAACATGTCCGCCGGACACCTGAGCCGCCTGTTCCGGCGGGCCTACGGTGAGTCGCCGTACTCGTACCTGATGACGCGGCGCATCGAGCGGGCCATGGCCCTGCTGCGCCGGGGCGACCTGAGCGTCACCGACGTGTGCTTCGAGGTCGGCTGCTCGTCGCTGGGCACCTTCAGCACCCGCTTTACGGAACTGGTCGGGGTGCCGCCCAGCACGTACCGCAGCGCGCACGCCGCCACACCGGCCGACCTGCCCGCCTGCGTGGCGCGGCAGGTCACGAGACCCATCAGGAATCGAGAAGCGCCCGCCCTGGGCACGGGCAAATAATGTCCGTATGGACATCACCATTCACTCGACGTTCCTGCCCCACACCGACCCCGCCGCCACGCTGGCCTTCTACCAGGACACCCTGGGGTTCGAGGTGCGGAACAACGTGGAATACGGCGGGATGCACTGGATCACGGTCGGCCCCGCCGGGCAGCCCGGAACGTCCATTGTGCTGTTCCCACCCGCCGCCACCCCTGGCCTGTCGGACACCGAGCGCCGCACCATCGCCGAGATGATGGCCAAGGGCACCTACGCCACCCTGCTGCTCGCCACCCGCCACCTCGACGACACCTTCGCCCACGTGCAGGCCGGAGCGACCGACGTCGTGCAGGAACCCATGGATCAGCCCTACGGCGTGCGCGACTTCGCCGTGCGCGACCCCGCCGGGAACCTGATCCGCATTCAGGAAATCCGCTGATTCCGATTGATTCCGCCGTGGTTGCGGAATCAATCCGACCAAAGGGAGAAGGAAGAGGTTCGGGTTCTGCGAAGTGGAGAACCATCCGACGTGTTCCCGGATGGTTTGGAGCGAAGCAGAATCCGGACGAGAAGACTACGCGACCCTATCAATCCCCGAAGGAAGCCCATGACCACCAAAACGCGCAGGAAGACCGCAGAACCGACCTTCACCGCCGAGGAACGCGCCGCCATGAAAGAGCGCGCCCGCGAACTGAAAGCCGGCGCCACCAGAGAAGAAGGCGAACAGGCCGTGAGGACGAAGATCGCCGAGATGACTGGTGCCGACCGCGCCCTGGCCGAACGCCTTCACCAGGTCATCACCGCCACCGCCCCCGACCTGGCCCCGAAGCTGTGGTACGGCATGCCCGCCTATGCTCTGGACGGCCAGATCGTGTGCTTCTTCCAGGACGCTCAGAAGTTCAAGGCGCGGTACGCCACGCTGGGCTTCAGCGACCAGGCGAAGTTGGACGACGGCGAGATGTGGCCCACGTCGTACGCGTTGAAAGAGTTGAGTGCGGCCGACGAGGAGAAGATTGCCGCGCTGGTCAAGAAAGCGGTGGGGTAGGCACTGGACTCACTCTTTATACTAAGAAGGATAGTTCGTATTTATTTTATACATACGCCCATTATCACAATCAATCAATGGGGCTGCCTGTATCAATACTAGTGATTATTTGCCGGGTATCCTTTACCTGATGTGGAATTATATACAGAAACTCTAGTAGTTGATCAAGCATATCCATCATCTCTGACCTAATCTCGTTAGGAATTTTCCTGCCCGCCTTATAATGAGGGCCCACATTGCCGGCGTGGCGAATAGCATCTGCTATGTCCAGAAATGGCTTTTCTAGGTCGATGATGTCGGGTAATCCCTTGATTGCCGCATAGAGTCCCTTGGATTTCTCTCCGCCATTATATGTGTATACAAGTGCCTCCAGCATTTGTCTGCACTGATTGAGCACGGCCGAGTTAGGTGCCTTGCTGTTGAATGTTTCCAAAGTGTCGATATAGGCGGCACGCAAATCTTCGGCGATTAACTCAATGCCCTTGACCGGAGGCCGCACGGAATCTGGGGTTGGATAGGCATAAATGATTGTTCCCGGCATATTAACATCTTTAGATTCTGGAACCACCGCAAAGAATCGGGTCAGATTACCGCACGAGGCACATTTAGAAGTGGCAGTCCATGTCTCGAATTTTTTAGTCGTTCCAATACTATCAAATGTGAAGACACTGGCATCCTTGCAATGTCCACAGCGCATGCGAACACCGTTCGGAATTACGTGAGCACCGTTCGCAGTCCAAGCCATGACAGAGCTGTTCGGTATTGGTTGCATTGCTTGGTCAGTCTACTGATCAGAATCTTTGCCTGCGAAGACATTTGAACGTTTCCGAACACCTACTATGCCCGCTCTACCCGTATCCGTGTGTTATGGAACGTGCTCCCCCCACCCAGATCCGTGAGCGTCTGCGTGGTGATGGCGTTGATGCTCTCGCCGTCGGGGGCGCTCAGGCCCCACCACGTTCCTTCCAGCACGGCCACGCCGGGTTGCACGGCGTCCGTGACCTTTACGCGGCGCTGGGCCTGCCCGACCTCGCTGCTCAGGGTGGCGTAGGCGCCGTCTTCCAGCCCGTAGGCCCCGGCGTCGGCGGGGTGGATCATCACGTGTGGCTCGCCCCCCTCGGCGCGGTTCAGGTTGCCCAGGTTGCCGTAGGTGGAGTTCAGGAAGTGGTGAGCGGGCGGCGTGAGGAGCCGCAGCGGGTACTCGGCGGTCAGGGCGGCGGCAGGTGGGCGGTACGTGGGAGCGGGCGAGAGCTGAACCGTGCCGCTGGAAGTTTCCGCGCCGTGGGCGTACGGCAGGAAGACGTCGGGGAGGTTCAATTTCACGCTGCCCTCGGCCTTCAGGCGTTCGGGCGTGATGCCGTTCAGGTGCGGGTGATCGGTATTCAGCAGCTCGGCCATCAGCTCGTCGACGGTCCAGTACACGCTGGGCTCGGTAATCTCCAGTCGGCGCGCGAGTTGCTGGAAGACCCAGGAGTTCGGGCGGGTCTCGCCGGGCGCGTCGAGGGCCTGGGCGTTGTACCCCAGGTAATGGTGTCCGTAGCTGGTGTACATGTCGGCGTGCTCGGCGAAGGTGGTGGCGGGCAGCACGTAGTCAGCCAGCCGCGCCGTGTCGGTCATGGCCTGTTCGAGCACGACCACCAGCAGGTCCTCGCGCTGTAGGCCAGCGCGCACGCGGCGGCTGTCCGGCGCGACCACGGCGGGGTTGCAGTTGTACAGGAACGCCGCGCCGAAGCTGCCTTCGGGGCGCAGGGCGGACGCGAGTTCGTTCATGTTCACGTGCGCGACGCCTTCAGGAAGCAGGTGCTGCGCCCCCAGCCGCGTGCGGTTCAGTTTGAAGGCCCCGCTGCTGCTGAGGGCGCAGCCGCCGCCCCGATGCCGCCAGTCGCCCGTCAGGGCGGGGATCAGCGTGACGGCGCGGAGGTTCGTGCCGCCCGTCTCGTGCCGGGTCATGCCGTAGCCCACGCGGATGTACGTGGGCCGCGTGGTGCCGATGGCGCGGGCAAAGGCACGCACGGCCTCCACGTCCAGCCCCGTGATTTCGGCGGTGCGTTCCGGCGTCCACTCGGCCACGGTGGCGCGGAGTTCCTCGATGCCGCTGGTGGCCTCCGCGATGTAGGACTCGTCCGTCCAGCCGTGGGCGAACAGCTCGTGCATGACGCCCAGGGCCAGGGCGGCGTCCGTGCCGGGCACGATCTTGAGATGCTCGTCCGCGAAGGCGGCCGTGCGGTTGCGGTACGGATCGACGCAGATGATGCGCGCCCCGGCCTTGCGGGCGGCGGTCAGGTGCGGTGTCAGGTGGCTGTTGGTACTCAGGGAATTGATGCCCCACAGCACGATCAGTTTCGCGTGCGCCACGTCTTCCGGATCGACGCCGTAGCGGGTGCCGTAGCCGAGCTGCCACGCGGCCGTGCCGGCGGACGCGCAGATCGTCTCGTCGAGTTCCGGCGTGCCCAGCGCGCGGAACAGGGCGTGCGCGTGGTGCCCTTCCATCAGGCCCATGGTGCCCGCGTAGGTGTACCGCAGGATGCTGGAGGGGCCGCGCGTGTCCAGCAGGGTGCGCAGCCGGGCGGCGATGTCGTCCAGCGCGGCCTCCCAGGTCACGCGCTCCCACACGGGCTCGGCGTCCGTCTTGGCGTTCACTCGCCGCAGGGGGTACAGGGGCCGCTCCGGGTGGTTCGCGCGGGCCGGGTAGTGCACGGTCTTCACGCACGCGAAGCCCCTGGTGACCGGGTGCGCCGGGTCGCCCGTGACCTTCAGCATCCGCTCCGGGCCGTCATCGTCGCGGCCCACGGTGACCTTCAGGCGGCAGGCGTCCGGGCAGTCCAGCGGGCAGGTCAGCAGCACGTCACGCGTCGGTAAGACCGTCATGCGCGGAGTCTACGCGCCGCGCCGCAAGCGGGCGAGGGCCACTTCGGGACAGGCTGGACGGGCCGGTAGCCTTCCCCCGCCCGTCACACCTCGAAGTCCACGCCGGTCAGTTCCTCGGACACGGCCCACAGCCGCGCGGCGTCCTGCCGGTCGTGCGAGCGGTCGACCGAGGTCACGCGTTCGGGAGTGCCGCCGAGTTCCAGCAGGCCGGACGGGCCGTAGAACGCGCCGCGCATGGTGTCCGGCGAGGTCGCGGCGTACAGCGTGGGCAGCGCGCCCATCGCGGCGGACTGCGCGAACCACTGGTTGAAGAGCTGCGCGCCACGTCCCTCGCCCTGGAGGCCGGTGGAGGCCCAGCCGGGGTGCGCGGCGACTGCCAGCACGTCCTTCCCGGCGGCATTCAGGCGGCGTTGCAGTTCGTACGTGAACAGCAGGTTCGCGAGTTTGCTCTGCCCGTAGGCGGGCATGGGCGCGTACCGCCGGGCGTGCCAGTTCAGGTCGCCGAACTCCATTTTCCCGAACCGGTGCGCGATGCTGCTCACGGTCACGACCCGGGCGCCGGGGGTGCGTTCCAGCAGCGGCATCAGCTGCGCGGTCAGGGCGAAGTGGCCCAGGTGGTTGACGCCGAACTGCGTCTCGAAGCCCTGCACGGTGCGGCCCAGCGGCGGCACCATGATTCCTGCGTTGTTCACCAGCACGTCCAGGTGGTCGTACTCTGCCCTGACGCGCCCTGCGAAGGCCCGCACCGACTCCAGGTCGCCCAGGTCGAGGGTCATCGGCACCACCTCACCCTGCGGGTTCAGTGCGCGGATCTGATCGGCGGCCTTCTGTGCCCTCGGTACGCTGCGGCAGGCCATGATCACGGTCGCGCCGCGCAGGGCCAGCACGCGCGAGGTTTCCAGCCCCAGGCCACTGTTCGCGCCGGTCACGATCACGACCTTGCCACGCTGGCCCGGTACGTCGGCTTCCGTCCAGGGGTTGGCCTTGCGGCCCCGCAGGAGGTAGGCGAGCGGCCCCAGGGTATTCACGAACAGGCCCACGCGCCACGCCGTTTTGCTGCCGTTCACGGCCTCTGGGCGGCGGCTGTTCAGGTCGATCCAGGCCGTGGCGAACAGCCCGAGTTGCGCGAGTGCGGCGGTCACGAGCCCGGCTTTCTGGGCGGGCCTGAGGTCAGTCCATCTCTTGATCGGCATGGGGGTCATCCTATGGGGCGGGAGGGGGCGGAGACGGCCGTGGTCAGACCTCGATGGAGCGCAGCTCGTCCTCGGCCACCTGCTCCCTGGAGACCGCGCCGGGCGTCGATTCCGGCAGGAACACGCTGACGATCAGCGCGAGCAGCGTGACCCACAGGCCCACCCGGTACAGTAGCGACACGGCGTCCGTGAAGGACTGCTTCACGCCCGCGCCGATCCGGTCGATGACCGTCATGACCGTGGCGCGCGCGTCGTCCAGACCGGCGAGGATCTTCTGCAGGGCGGCCTGCGGCTGCGTGGCGAGCGTCTGCCGTTCCTGCACCTCCAGGCCCGCAAGCACCTGGGTCAGGGCCCGCTGGGAGGTCGCGGCGGGCACCAGACCGGCGGCCCCCTGACGCGCCAGGGTCTTCAGGGCCGGGGGCAGCTGCGGGTTGGACACGACCTGTTGCACGGCGGCCGGATCGTGGGTGATCAGCGCGGCCCGCAGGAGGGTGCGCTGCTGCTCGAAGCCAGTGCGGATGGTGGCGTCGAAGCCGCCCTGTTGCAGCACGGCGCGCAGCTGCGGGTCGGTGGCGGGGTCGTTCAGCAGGGCCTGGGTGGCCGCCCGGTCATGGTCGCGCAGGGCGGCCACGTACTGGGCACGGGTCTGATCGAGCTTCAGGGCGGCCGTGTGCCTGAGCTGCGCCGCGTCGAAGTTCTGGGCGCTGCCCGCGCCGCTGCCATGGGCGGTGGGCGCACTGAACTGGGTGCGCAGGGCGGCGGGCAGGTCCTGGGTGGCGGTGGACACCGTGGTCTGGATGTGGCCCTTGAGGGTGCTGGCGAACAGCGTGCCGAGCACGGCCACGCCGATGGTGCTGCCCAGCGAGCGCAGGAAGTTGTTCGTGCCGGTCGCCGCGCCGATATCGCGCGCGGGCACGGCGCCCTGGATGGCGATGGTCAGCATGGGCAGGATTGGGCCGAGGCCCAGGCCCACGACGATCATCTTCCACGTCAGCTCGAACTGCGTACTGTCCACGCGCAGCGTGTAGCCCATCAGGACGAAGCTGAGCATCAGGATCACGCCGCCGGCGTAGATGATGGGCTTCATGCGGCTGGTGCGGGCGAACAGCTGCCCGGCGACGATGCTGCTCAGCACCAGCCCGATCGTGAGTGGGAAGGTGGTGAGGCCCGCCTTGGTGGCGCTCAGGCCCACCACGTTCACCATGAACAGCGGCAGGAACACCGTCGCGGCGAAGAACACCACGCCCAGCAGGAAGGTCGTGATGTTCGCCACGGCGAAGGTGCGGTTCCCGAACAGGCGCACGTCGATGATCGGGTCGGCGGCGCGGCGTTCCACCAGCACGAACGCGAC
Organism: Deinococcus sp. KSM4-11; assembly: GCF_004801415.1. Lineage (NCBI taxonomy): Bacteria > Thermotogati > Deinococcota > Deinococci > Deinococcales > Deinococcaceae > Deinococcus > Deinococcus sp. KSM4-11. Next base: position 88,081 of record NZ_SSNX01000008.1, read on the forward strand.
CAGCGACACGAGCGCCCCGGCGAACAGCGCCAGGATCTGCCACGAGCCCCACAGGAAGCCGCTCTCGCCCGGCGCGACAGAGGTCTTGCCCAGCGACAGCGCCAGCAGCAGCGTCACGCTGAACACCGTCAGCAGGGCGGCCCCCAGGCCGTCGATCGGCGCGCGCTCGCGCGCCACCTTCAGGGGCGGCATGAACAGCATGGCGATCACCGCCGCGATGCCCAGCGGCACGCTGATGAAGAACACGTTGTGCCAGCCGAAGGTGTCGGTGACGTACCCGCCGATCACGCTGCCCAGCACCGTGGACAGGCTGAATACCGCCCCGACCAGCCCGATGTACCGGCTGCGCTGCTCCGGCGGGTACAGGTCGGCGATCACGGCGTACATCAGCCCGATCAGCGCGGCGCCGCCCAGCCCCTGCACGGCGCGGCCCGCGATCAGCATGCCCACGCCGGACGCCAGCCCGCACAACACGGACCCGATCACGAACACCACCGTGCCGAAGATCAGGATGGCCCGGCGGCCCACCAGGTCGCTGAGCTTGCCGTAGATGGGCACCAGGGTCGTGCTGGCGAGCAGGTACGCGGTGGTGATCCACGAGTACAGGCTGTTCTCGATGTTCAGGGCCTTCTGGATGCTGGGGCCGGCGGTGGTCACGATGGTCTGGTTCATGCTGGCGAGCAGCACGGCCAGCAGGATCGCCACGAGCGACAGGGTCTTCTGGTTGGACGTGAGGGCGGCAGGGGACTGCGGCGGGGACAGGGTGGTCATGCGGAGACTCCGTTCAAGAGGGTGAGGATGTCCTGGGTGGGGCCGGTCTCGCCGATCAGCGGGAACAGCTGCGTGATCGCGTGCCGGTGCGCGTCGGGCGTGCGGTCGAGCATGGCGTCCGTGGCGAAGGTGACGTGGTAGCCCGCGTCGAGCGCGTGCCGGGCGGTGGACTCGACCCCCAGGCTGGTGGCGACGCCGGCCAGCACGACCTGCGTGACGCCGAGGGCGCGCAGGTGGGCATCCAGGTCGGTGCCGGCGAAGGCGCTCCAGCGCTGCTTGGTGACGAGGTGATCGGTGGGCTGCGCGTCCAGTTCGGTCAGCACGTCGGTCCAGCCAGTCGAACGCTGGGCGCCCGTGGGGTTGGCGTCGGTGCGGCCGGGCGGCGTGCCGTTGACTTTCACGAGCACCACGGGCAGGCCGCGCTGGCGGAACGCGCCGGCCAGCGCGCGGGCGTTGTGGACGACGTCCAGGATGGGCAGAGGAGGATCGCCGGCGAGCAGGGCCTGCTGGAGGTCGATCACGATCAGGGCCGGGCGCGGGTCGAGGGTGGTGACGGGCACGGGGGTCTCCTTCCGGGGAACGGATGCGGAGCGGGGGCGGGCAGGCCCCCGGCTCCGGTCGGTGGATGTCAGTGGGCGGGCGCGGCGGCGGGCGCTTCGCCCTTGGGCTGGGCGCGCATGGGCACTTCCGGGACGAAGCCCGTGATGATCAGGCCGAGCGCGATGATCCAGAAACTCACCCAGAACAGGTGCCGGACGCTGGCCGAGAAGCCCAGTTTGGTGCCCTGGCTGACCTTCGCGGTCAGTTGCTTCGCGGCGGTGGCAGTCGCGGCCCGCACCTGGGTCATGGTGGTCGTGACGGCTCGCTCGGTCAGCGTGGGAAGCTGCGCCTCCATGCCCGCGCGGATCTGCGCGGCCAGCGCGGTCGCAGCGGGCGTGCCGATCACGGCGGCGGGCACCTGCGAAAGCTGGGTCTTGAGCGGTTCGGGGAGGGTCTGCGCGACCGTGTTCAGGCGCTGCTTGCTGCCGCTGGTGAGGGCGGTCTGGATCTGCGCGGCCTGCGCTTCCACACCAGTCCTGACCTGGGCGGCGATTCCGCCTCCGGCGATCACGTCACGGAGCTGGGTGGGCAGGGCGGTGTTCTGGAGGGCCTGCGCGGCGGCCGTCTTGTCCCCGCGCAGCGCGGCCTCGATCACGGCATTCTGCTTGTCCAGCGCAGCGGTGATCCTGTCGGCCGTGCCGGTGCTGCCGCCCAGGCCCGCGCCCTGGAGGGAGCCCATGTCGACCTTCTGGGTGGCCATGCCCGGAATCTGCGGCAGGTACCTGGGCAGTTCGGTCGAGAGCGTGCTGGTGAGTACCGTGCCGAACACGGCGAGGCCGATGGTACTGCCCATCTGGCGGAAGAACTGGCTGGCGCTGGTCGCCACGCCCGTCTGTTCGCGCGGCACGGCGTTCTGGATGGCCAGGGTGAACAGGCTCTGCGCCGGCCCCAGGCCCAGGCCCAGGATGACCATGCGCCACACGATGCCGAACTGCGTGGTGTCCACGCCCACGCCGGTCAGCGAGTACGCGCCGAGCAGCAGGATCACGCCGCCGCCCAGCATGACGGGCTTGTAGCGGCCGGTGCGCGCCACGAGCTGCCCGGCGACGATGGAACTCGCGATCAGGCCCGCCATCAGCGGCAGCAGCGTGAAACCGGAGTTCGTGGCGGTGATACCCAGTACCGTCTGCATGAACAGCGGCAGGAACATCACGACGCCCAGGAACGCCATGTTGATGATGAACGACGCGACGTTCGACACGCTGAACACCGGGTTGCGGAACAGTGCGAGCGGCAGGATGGGATCTTTCACGCGCGTCTCGGTGACCAGGAACGCGACCAGGCTCACGGCAGACACGGCGAACAGGCCGAGAATCCGGGCGCTGTCCCACGCGTAGGTGGTGCCGCCCCAGGTGAGGGCCAGCAGCAGCGGCACGGTGGTCGCCACGATCAGGGCCGCGCCCAGGAAGTCGATCCGGCCCTTGCCGTTGCCCATGCGCAGCAGCGGCATGAACCGCGTGACCAGCGCCAGCGATACTAGGCCCAGCGGCAGGTTCACGTAGAACACCCAGCGCCAGCCCTCGATGGTGTGGCCCAGCAGCGTGGCCGTGCCGTGATCCGTCAGGAAGCCGCCGACCAGCGGCCCCACGACGCTGCTCAGGCCGAACACCGCGCCGAACAGGCCGGTGAACTTCCCGCGTTCCAGCGGCGGAATGATGTCCGCGATGACCGCGAAGGCGCTCGACATGATGGCCGCGCCGCCCAGGCCCTGGATCGCACGGAAGACCACGAGCTGCACCATGCCGCTCCCGAAGAGATTCCCCAGAAAGGCCTCGCCGCTCAGGCCGCACAGGGCGCTGCCCAGCAGGAACAGTGACACGCCGATCAGCAGGATCGGTTTGCGCCCGTAGAGGTCGGAGAGCTTGCCGTAGATGGGCACCATGACCGTACTGGTCAGCAGGTACGCGGTGGTGACCCAGGTGTACAGCGACAGGCCATTGAGCTGCGCGATGATCTTCGGCATGGCCGTGCTCACGATGGTCTGGTCGAGCGCGGTGAGCAGCATGACGACCAGCAGGGCGCCCAGGATCACGTTGCGCTGACCGGGCTGGATGTCGAAGCCGGTCAGGGGCGTGGGCGCGGGGGCCGGGCTGGCGGCCGGGGCGGTCACGGAGGCCGTCATGCGTGGCCCCCGAAGGCGGTCTGCGCGGCGTGCGCGAGCGTCCGGATGGCGTCCATCACCCGGGCACGGTCGTCCGCCGGGATGTGGTCGAACAGCTGCTGGATGGTGGCGTCCACCGTCACGCGCGCGGCGTCCAGCACCTCCAGTCCGGCGGGGCTGACGCTCAGGCGCGTGCGGCGCGAGTCCTGCGGGTCGATGCTGCGTTCGATCAGGCCCTTGCCGAGCAGGTCGTCCAGGACGCGGCTGGTCATGTGCTTGGGGATCTGGAGTTCGCCGGCCAGTTCGGTGGGGTAGTGCACGCCCGAACGGATGTGGCCCAGCACCATCAGGTCCTTGAGCCCGACGCCGTGGGCGCGTTCGATCAGCGGCGCGAGGTGCCGGCCCAGGGCCTGATTGAGTTTCCACTGGATGGCCAGGAAGTGCTCCGTGTCGGTCTCCGGAGCGGCGAGGGGAGGAGATGCTTGCGTCATGCAACTATCTTAAAGGGAACTGGTTGCAAAATGCAATAGTTGGGAAGTTCACCCGGTAGGGGTATGACCTCCTCTCAGTCAGCTCGCGAACAGGATCGTCATGGGCGGATTGGCACCCATATCCCGGACAGGGCGATGGACTGGGTTCCCTGAGGCCGCTGCCGGTGCCAGCAGGCCCAAGGCACCGGGCTGTCCTGTACCGTCAGGGCGTCGGTTGGTGCGGCACGTTCAGCTGCCAGGACATGCCGTACCGGTCGTTCACCCACGCGAAGCGGGCGCTGAAGCCGTAATCGGCCGGCGGCATCAGCACCTCGCCACCCTCCGAGAGTCCGGCGTACAGGCTGTCGAACTCGGATTCGCCGTCACAGTCCACAAACAGCGAGGTGGACGGCGTGAACGTGAAGGCATGGACGGGCGGACTGTCCGAGACACGCAGGCGCAGCTCCGGCGTCAGGTGCAGCTCGGCGCCGGCGACGGTGCCCTCCGGGCTGATCTCGCCGGGGCCGTAGAGGCGCAGGTTCTCCACGCGGGCCAGGGGGAACAGGGACGTGTACAGGGCCAGGGCAGCGGTCGCCTGACCCTGGAACATCAGGGCGGGCGTGATGGTCTGCGGCATGCTCAATCCTCCTGGGGGGAAGTCCCGAGCCGGGAGACGTCGTACACGCTGAGCACGTTGCCGGAATCGGGGAAGGTCTGCACGCGCAGCAGCCGGAACAGCACGGGTGGGCGGCCCGTGAACAGCGGCGTCCCGCCCGGCCCGGCCAGCAGCGGGAAGGTCGTCAGGTGTAGTTCGTCCACCAGCCCGCGCGCCAGCAGGTCGTTCCACAGCAGGCGGCTGAGCTGGATCAGGATGGGCGGCCCGTGCCCGGCCTTCAGGGCGCGGACGCTGGACTCGGCCTCCGCGATCCGCACGGCCCGGGCGTTCGGGAAGAGCGTCAGGTCGGCGGGCGTCAGGACATCCGACACGATGACGATCTCGATGGCCGCGATCCGCCGTGCGAAGGCCCGTCGCACGTCGGTCGCCTGCGGGTCGTCCAGCACGCCCTGCCAGTAACGCAGGTTGTTCAGCGCCGAGACGTGTCCGGCGAGCAGCAGGGTGCCGGCACTGTCCAGCAACGCCAGGTTGTAGTGGTCGAACTGGTCGTCGCCGTGGTAGTCGGGGTGCTGGTAGGTAAACAGCGGCACCAGGGCGCGATCGGCGTCCTCATAGCAGCCGTCCAGGGTCACGAAATTGCTGACGATCACCGGCCTCATGCGGCCCCCGCTCGAGCCGGTTCACTGGTGGGTTGAAATCCGGGCGGAGGCGCGTGGCAATACAGCGGAATCCGTGTCATGTCCTCTCCTTTGCCGCTCGGTCGCGCCGGTGCGTGGTTCCGGGCGACGGGGCCACCGTCTACTCCCGGTTGGCCATCTGCTGCACGGCCCAGCCATTGCCGTCCGGATCGCGGAAGAATACGAACCCGACGTTGTTCAGGTCATCGTCCGGCGCCACCGGCTGACCGGGCCGGGCGAGGTTCTGCACCTCCCCGACCTCCACGCCCCGCGACACGAGTTCAGCGCGGGCCGCCCGGATGTCCGGCACCACGAGCTGCACGCCCTGCAACGTGCCCGGCTGCATCTGCCCCAGGTGCGTGCCGAGCACGATCGAGCATCCGGAACCCGGCGGCGTGAGCTGCACGAGGCGTCGCCCGCCATCCATGGACCTGTCGTGATCCACGTGAAAGCCCAGGCCCTCCGCGTAAAACGCCTTCGCGCGATCCACGTCCGAGACGGGCACGATGACGACCTCCAGCGTCCAGTTCATGCGCGACCGGACAGCGTTTCGATGGCCTTCGCCACGCGCCGCGCCCGCGTCTCGGGGTTGTTGGTGCCCTCGACGCTCAGGGTGTGCTGCCGCTTGCCGCTGTACGAGAGCTTCCCGAACGCAGTCAGGGCGGCGGGATTGCCGTCCAGCGCGGCCTGGAGGTCGTCCGGCACCTCGACCTCACGGGGAGCGGTGTCCAGTTCCAGCGTGACCTGCACGCGGTCACCGGCGCTCAGGCCCGCGCCTTTGCGGTGCTCGGCACTGACGGGAATCATGGAGCGGCCCCCCATCACGCCAACCGTACTGCGGTACCCGTAGCCGTTCAGGGAGACGGTGATCGCGGGCTTTTTCCCACCCCCGAGGGCGTCCATGATCTCTGTGGGCACCTCGATGCCGGTGGCGGTTTTCCCTTCCTGCTTCAGGGTGGCGTCGAACGTGGGCATATGAACTCCTTGGAGGCGCGGCTGGATCGGTGGCTGCTTGCGGTTATCGGTCGTACTCATCGTGCCGCTTGATCTTCGTGAAGGTATCGTCCTGCGGCCAGCCGGCGGGCACGTCCTGCCACGCCTCCTGGCGGCCATACGGCGTGAGATCCAGGTGCCCGGCGATGCTCGACAGCAGCTCGACGCCGCGCGCCTCCGTGCGGTACGTCAGGTAGGGTCGGCCCTCAAGTTGCAGGTACACGCTGAAGCCCGAGACCTCACCGCCACCGGGCCGCGTCCAGCCCCAGTCCTGGTTGAAGGTCGTTCCGCCGGACGAGTACCACGGCACGGTCCAGCCCATCCGTGCCGAGTAGGCCAGCAGCTTCTCGATGGGCGCCCGCGAGAGCCGCACGAAGCTGATGTCGTACGGCGCGAAGTGCGCCAGGTGCGGCACGGCATTGTCGGCGTCGTCCGAGCAGAACGCGCACCCCTGCGCCCACGCCGGATCGAACATGAAGTGATGCACGATCAGTTGCGAGCGGCCCGCGAACAGCTCCACAAAGGTCACGGGGCCGCTCTCGCCCTCGAAGGTGTAGTTCTCGATCTCGGTCATGGGCAGACGGCGGCGCTGCGCGGCGATGGCGTCCAGCACGCGCGTCCCGGCCTTCTCCAGCGGCAGCAGGGCGTCGCGGGCGGCCGTCCAGGCCTCCCGGTCGACGATGGGCGGGTGGGCGTGGGCCGTGTCGATCATGCGTGAACCTCCGGGGTGGGGGCGTCCAGGAACGCCGTGACGGCGCCCGCCAGCAGCGGCGACATGAAGATGTCGTAGTGCGTCGTGGCGGGCAGAATGGCCAGGCGGTGCGGCGTCATGCCGGACTGATCCCAGCCGCCGTCACGCTGGCCGCCGCCCAGCAGCGCGAAGAACTCGGCGGCGTGCGCGGTCGGGAAGCTGTCGGCGTCGCCCACGACGATCAGGGTGGGCATTGTCAGGGCCCCTATCTGCTCCGCCCAGTCGTACTCCTGGCGGAGCAGGTCGCCCATCTTGCCCCACATCCGCGCCCAGTCGTCCGGGCGGGGGGCCACGCGGACGTACGCCTCGTACATGGGGGTGTTCAGCATGTGCGGCGCGATGTGCTCGCCCATCTGATCCATGCCCGCACGGGACTCGGCGTACCACCCGTCCCGTTTGAAAGGCGCGGACACTGCCACCAGTGTCCGCACCATGTCCGGATGCCGGATCGCCGTCTGGATGGCCACGCCGCCCCCCAGCGAGTAGCCCATCACGTCGGCCTTCTGGGTGCCCAGGGAGCGCAGCAGCGCGGCAATGTCGTCGGCCATCACGTCATACCCCAGAGGCCGGTCGATGTCGGCCGTGCGTCCGTGGCCCTGGAGATCCACGGCGATCACCTCCCGGTTCGCGGTCAGGGCGGGCGTGAGAACGCCGTCAAACATGCCGGTCGATCCGAAGCCGCCGTGCAGCAGGATCAGGGGGACGCTGCCCGGACGGGGCGTGCCCGTCCGCTCGTAGTACAGGTGTAGGCCGTTCACGTCGGCGTACTGGCCTGGGATCGTGGTGGTCATGGAGTGCCTCCTTGTGGGGCGTAGCGCAGCAGCAGCAGGCCGTCCGGGAAGGAGCGGGCCTCCAGCAGCGTGAGGGACTGCTTCAGATCCGTGGGGAAGAGGGGGTGCCCGCCGCCGTGCAGCAGGGGATGAAGCCACAGCTGATACTCGTCGATCAGCCCCGCCCCTGCCAGCGCGCCCAGCAGCGTGACGCTCCCCAGGGTGACGATGTGCCCGCCATCCTGCTGCTTCAGGGCCGCCACACCTTCCAGATCGGGAAGGACGGTGGTGCCCACCCAGGCAGGCTCCTTCAGCGTGCGCGACACCACGGCGCGTGGCGTGCCGTTCACGAAGTCCGCGATCCACGACGATCCCGGCGGCTGCGTGGGCCAGTGGGCGGCGAGGTGCTCGTAGGTGGTGCGGCCCAGCAGCAGCGTGTCCGTGTGCCGCATGACGTCCTGCACGAAGGCGTCGGCGTCCGGGTGGCGGACGGGCATCCACCCGGCGGGATTCTCGGTCACGCCGTCCACGGAGAGGTCGAGGTTCGCGATCAGGCGGCGCACGTCAGTCGCCGGGCTGAGGCGTGGGGGTCTCAGCTGTGCCGTGGCCGGCCCCGCCGTGCGTTCCCTGGGGCGTGGACCGCAGGCCCAGCGAGAGCGGAATGGCGACCACGGCGATCCACGCCGACACCGTAAACGCCAGCTGGATGCCGCCCTGCTGGGCGAGCAGTGGTGCCGCGCCCCCGTGCGCCAGGGCCGCGCTGCGGGCGGCGTACAGCGTGACCAGCAGCGCCATGCCCGCCGCGCCCGCCACCTGCTGCAGCGTGCTCAGAATCGCGCTGCCGTGGGAGTACAACTGCGGCGGCAGCGGCCCCAGGCTGCTCGTGAACACCGGCGTGAACAGCAGGGCCAGTCCCACACTGAGGGTCACGTGCAGGGCCAGCAGCGCCCACACGGGCGTCCCGGTCGTGAGGTGCCCCAGGCCGAACAGCACGCCCGCCATCAGCACCGTGCCGGGCAGCGTCAGCGGGCGCGGCCCCACCCGGTCGTACCAGCGGCCCACCAGTGGCGAGAGCAGTCCCATGACCAGTCCGCCCGGCAGCAGCAGCAGCCCGGTCTGTAGGGTGTTCAGGCCGCGCACCCCCTGGAGGTACAGCGGCAGCAGGATCGCGCCACCGAACAGGGCCATCATGGCAATGACCATCAGGCCCACACCCAGCGTGAACTGCGGCAGGCGGAAGGCGCGCAGGTCGAGCAGCGGCGCGTCCCGCCGGATCAGCATCTGCTGGCGCAGCACGAACAGGATCAGCGACACCACGGCCACGCCCAGCGGCCACAGCACGTTCAGACTGCCGAAGCCGCCGGGGCCGCTCGCCTGGTTCAGCGCGTACACGAAGCCCCCGAAGCCCAGCGCGGATAGCGGAATGGACACCAGATCCAGCGGCGCGTCCTTGCGTTCGCCCACGTTGCCCAGCATCCGCGCGCCGTACGCCAGGGCCGCCAGGGCGATGGGCAGCACGAACAGGAACATGAAGCGCCACGACAGCGCCTGCAGGATCAGGCCCGAAATCGTCGGCCCGATGGCCGGCGCGACCGAGATCACGATGCTGATATTCCCCATGACTGCGCCCCGCGTGCGCTCGGGCACGACGGTCAGCACGGTCGTCATCAGCAGCGGCAGCATGATCGCCGTGCCGGACGCCTGCACCACGCGCGCCAACAGCAGCGGCACGAAGCCCGGTGCCAAGGCCGCCAGCAGCGTGCCCGCGCTGAACAGGCCCATGGCCAGCAGGAACACCGTGCGCGTGGCGAGGCGTTGCAGCAGGAAGCCCGTGATGGGAATGACCACGGCCATCGTCAGCATGAACGCCGTGGACAGCCACTGCGCGTTCCCGGCGCTAACGTGCAGGTCCTTCATCAGGACGGGAATGGCGACGTTCATGATCGTCTCGTTCAGGATGACCACGAAGGTCGCGATCAGCAGGATCACGATCACCGCGCGGTCACGCGGGGCCAGCGTCTCAGGTGGAGCAGTCATGGACAGACCTCCGGGGTCGGGGTGGGTCAGGCGTTCTGGATGACGGACAGCACGTTGCCCGCCGGATCGGCGAACCACGCGATGGTCGGGCCCTGACCGCGCATGATGCCCTTGGCGTCGAGGTTCATGCCGTCATACTTCAGGGTGTCCACACCGGCGGCGGCCAGAGCGTCTACGGCGGCGTCCACATCGTCCACCGGGAAGTTCATGACGGTGTAGGTGGCGGGCTGGTGGTTTGGCTTGGGGTACACCAGGACGGGCCGCCCCCCCGTGACGTGCAGATGCAGCATGCCGTGCTCCTCGCTTACTTGCAGTCCCAGCGTGTTCTCGTAGAAGGAGCGGGCGACGGCGATGTCCTGCACGGAAAAACCGCTGAAGGCGGGGGCATTCTCAAACATGGGGTGCTCCTTGTGACGTGTCGCCCGCCTTCACCACGCGGTAGCGCAGGTGGGTGGCGGCGGGCGTGGGAATGACGCGCAGGCGTTCCAGTGGAACCGGCCCGCCGATGTGGGCGAACAGGGGGCGGCCCGCGCCCAGCAGCAGGGGGGCGACGTGAATTTCCAGTTCGTCGACCAGCCCCGCCTTCAGGGCCTGCTGGCTGACGTCCGCGCCCATCAGCATCACGTCCTTCCCGGCCGCCGAGGCCCGCGCCAGCGCCAGGGCACGGTGCAGGCCGTCAGTGACGAACACGAAGGTCGTAGGGCCACGCTCGAGCGTGTCGTGCGGGCGGTGCGTCAGGACGAACACGGTGCTCGGCCCGAACGGCGGCTGGTCGCCCCATGCCGTGTTGGCGATGTCGAAGGTGCGGCGGCCCAGCACGCACGAGCCCAGCCGCTGCTGCGGTTCCTCGACCAGCAGCTTCAGGTCGTCCGGCGTGGGGTGGTACACCCACTCGTGCAGCACCTTGCCGCCATCGCCCAGGCCGTTGCCGGGGCCGTCGTTCGGGCCGGTCACGAAGCCGTCGAGGGACATGGTGATGTCAATGATGACTTTGCTCATACGGGGACTTCGTCATGAAGAACCGTGTAGCGCAGCATGACCACACCTTCCTGGAAGGCTTTCGTTTCCAGCAGCGTGAGCTTCGTTGCCTGCCCGGCCTCGAACAGGGGCGTGCCGCCGCCCAGCGTGACCGGGTTCAGGTAGATCAGGTACTCATCCACCAGGCCGAGCTGCGCCAGCACGTGCACCAGCCGGGGACTGCCGAAGACCATCAGATCGCCGCCCGGCTGCGCCTTGAGCGCCCCCACCTGCCCGGCCACGTCCTCGCGGATGAGTATGGTGTTGTTCCAGTCGGCCCGATCCAGCGTGCGGGAAATCACGACTTTGGGAATGGCCTCCACCCAGGCCATGTGGGCGCGGTCATGCTCGGTGCTGTCCGGGTTGGCGTTCACGGTCGGCCAGTAGCCTTCCATCATGCCGTAGACCACTCGGCCATACACGGCGGCCCCCACGGCCGTCAGGCGAACGTCCACGTCGGCGGCGATCTCCGGCGCGACGTTCGCCCATTCCAGTTCTCCTTGCGGCCCGCAGACGTAGCCGTCCAGCGTCAGGTGCGTGAATGAAACGAGTTTCCGCATCTCAGTTCGCTCCCTCGTAGGCCGCCCGCAGCCAGTCCATGACCTCCGCGTCGATCTGCGCGGCGTCGGTGATCCGCACCCGGTGCGTGACCATGCTGTTCCAGGTGCCGGCGGCCTCGAACCGTTCGGTGGCGTCGGCGCCCCGGCGTTTGATCCCCAGATCGAGGAACGCGGCGCCGGGCTGCACGATGGCGACCTTGCTCCGCCCGCGCAGCACGCTGACGTAGGTGTCGGTGGGTGCGATGTCCACATCGTCCCCGAAGTCCTGGACGGCCGCCAGGAGCTTCTCGTAGGTATCCTTCCACACGGCCTTCTTGCCGCTGAAGATGGCGTCCACCTTCTCGTCCTTCGGCGTCTTCTTGAATTCGGGCTTCAGCAGGGCAGCGGCGACCGCCGTCGCGTGTCCGTGCCCCAGGCCGTACTCGTCCTTGAGCCACCTGACGATCTCGCCGTGCTTGGAGAGGCCCTTCTCGCTGCTCTGCGCGCGGAAGTCGGCCACGGTCTTGCCCGTCTGTGCTTTGACGCTGTCCAGATACGCCTGAAATGACATGGGTCTCCTTGGTGGCTCGGATCTCAACGAATGACGCGGTACCGCAGGAGGGTGGCGTCCCCGATGTCGGTGGCCCGCAGGCGTTCCAGACGAACCGGGTGACGCAGCGGCCCGAACAGGGGGGTGCCGCTGCCCAGCAGCAGGGGGGCCACGCCGATCTCCACTTCGTCGATCACCCCGGCCTCCAGGGCCTGCTGCGCCGTGTTCGCTCCGCCGATCACTAGCACCTCCCGGTCTCCGGCGGCGGCCTGCGCCCGCGCCACGGCGTCCTCGATACCGCCGGTAACGAAGGTGAAGGTCAGGTGCTCGTCCTGTTTCGGGGCCACGGCGGGCGGGTGGTGGGTCAGCACGAAGATCGGAACCTGGTACTCGTACTGGCCCACGTAGTCGTCGGGTTTTCCCATGTCGAAGGCGCGGCGTCCCATCACGACTGCGCCGGTGTCCCGGATGGAGTCCTGCATGAAGGCCGTCTCCATCAGCACCGCCGGATCGGGGTACAGCGCGCCGACCTTGCCCTGCGGGTCGTTCACGAAGCCGTCCAGCGAGACGAACATGGACAGCAGCACCGTGCCCATCAGCGGGCGGCCGGCTGGTACTGGAGCAGCACCACGCCGGAACTGAAAGTGCGCGACGCCGTCAGCGTGAAGTTCAGGGCACCCTCCTCGAAGAGCCGATTGCCGCCGCCCACCGTCACGGGGTACACGAGCAGGTTGAGCTGATCCACCAGGCCGCGCTCCAGCAGGAAGCGCGTGAGCTGGCCGCTGCCGTACACCAGGATGTCGCCGGCGTACTTGTCTTTCAGAGCTTGAATCTCGTGGGCCACGTCGCCCCGGATGATGGTCGAGTTGTTCCACGTCGCCTCGGTCAGCGTGGTCGAAACGACGTACTTCGGAAGGCTGTTCATGGCGGCGGCGCCGGGATCGTCGTCGCCCCTGGCCGGCCACGCGGCCGCCATGCCGTCGTAGGTCACGCGGCCCTGGAGCAGCGCGTCGGTCGTCTCCATCTCCGAGGCCTTGAACGCGGCGATCTCGTCGTTCCAGTAGGGCGCGCTCCAGGAGGGGGTATCGATGACGCCGTCCAGCGAGAGGAATTCCGAGATGATCAATCTGCCCATGGGTCTCCTTTGAAGCGCCTTGAGAATCGTGTTCAGGTCGTCGGCAAGGCGGCGTAGGAGAGCAGCACCACGCCGTGCGGGAAGGTGCGCGATTCGCGCAGGGTCAGCGGGAGGGTGTGCTCGCGGCCCGGTTCGAACAGGCGGCGGCCTGCGCCGACCACGACCGGATGCACGAGCAGATCCAGGCGGTCGAGCAGCCCGTGCTCCAGCAGCGACTGCACCAGCGTGACACTGCCGCTGAGGTTCAGGGGCCGGTCACCGGCCTGCTTAAGCTGCGTGATGGCGGGCACGAGGTCGCCCCCGATCAGGGTGGAGTTCGCCCAGTCGGCGTGTTCCAGCGTGCTCGAAACCACGTATTTGTGCACGCCATTCATCCTGGCGGCCGGCGGGTTGCTGTCTCCCTGGGGCCCGAAGAAGGACTGGAACATCTGGTAGGTCTCGCGGCCCAGCAGCAGGCCGTCGCTGTCGTCGGCGGACGTGCCGATGAACTCCCCGAGTTCGGGCGAGAAGGAGGGCATCGTCCACCCGGCGCGCTCGAAGGTGTCGGCGGGGCCGGGCCCTTCGACGACGCCATCGAGGGACATGAACAGGCCGGCATTGAGTTTACGCATGGGAAGCCTCCTTCAGGCGGTAGGTCAGGTGGGTGGCATGGGCGGATGGCACGCTGCGGACACGCTGCAGCGGCGTGGCCGGGCCGTGCTCCGGGAACAGGCGCAGGCCGCCGCCCAGCAGGACGGGCGCCACATGGAGCTGGATCTCGTCCAGCAGGCCCGCCGCGAGGAACTGCCGGGCCACGTCCGCGCCGCCAGCCACGCAGACGTCGCGCTCGCCGGCGGCGGTGCGGGCCTGGGTCAGGGCGCTCTGGAGGCCGTCGGTCACGAAGACGAAGGTGGCCCCGCCGCGCTCCACGGTGGGCCGGGGCGTGTGCGTCATGATGAAGTGCGGGACGTGGTATTCGGTGTCGAAGCCGTCGGGGGCCGTCCCGAAGGCGCGGGCGCCCAGGATGATCGCGCCGATGCCGCCCAGCAGTTCAGCCTTGATGTCATGGGCGGCGTCCTGGGCGAAATACCAGTCGTGCAGGCCACCATCCTGGCCGTCGGGGCCAGCGATGAAGCCGTCGAGGGACACGGCGAGGTCGAGGAACACCCGGCTCATGGGCGGGTTCCGGTGGGGTGTGGACGCATGGGGCCTCCGGGAATGGGCTGGGAATGGAACGTCTTGTACCTGTTTAGCTTAGAACATAATAGTCCGGAATTGCAACCCCCCGCTCAGTTTTTCGGACTGAACCGAGTACACTTGGTGGATATGACCACCCGGCGCGGTTCCGGTGCGCGCAGTCCCGAACGCCGTTCCTACGAGGACGGCTGCGCCGCCGCGCACGCCCTCGACCTGATCGGGGAACGCTGGGCGCTGCTGGTCGTGCGGGAACTGCTGCTGGGCCCCCGGCGCTTCACCGATCTGAAGACCACGCTGCCCGGCATCAGCGCCACGGTGCTCACCCAGCGTTTGATCGACCTGGAAGGCATCGGCGTGCTGCGACGCGAACCGCTCCCGGCCCCGGCCTCCGGCTCGATGTACGCCCTGACCCCCTGGGGCCACGAGCTGGAACCCGTGCTGATGCAGCTCGGGCGCTGGGGTGCACAGTCTCCGTTCAAGCCCCCCGCCCCGATCAGCCTCGCCACCCTCATCACCGCGCAGCGCACCATGTTCAGCGCGCCCGCCGCCGCCGGAATCGAGGCCACCGTGGCACTGCACGTCGGCCGGGAGCAGTTCACGGCACGCGTCGTGGAGGGCACGCTGGAACTTCACCCCGGCAGCGGCCCGGCGGACGTCACCCTCAGCGGCGACGTCGCCACCCTCGGCGGCGTGATCTTCGGCGGGCTGCCCCTCGAGACGGCCGAGGCCGACGGCCTGCTGCGCGTGCAGGGCGACCGCGACCTCGCCGCGCGGTACGTGACCCTGTTCCCGCTGCCTCCCACCATCGCCCCGTCCTAACGCAAGTGGCGGATGCGGGCGGGGTCGCTGCCGGAAATACTGAGGGCCGCATGTCCGACCTTCCCCCGGTACCGACCGATCCGCCCGTGACGGAGGCGGAGATGCGCGCGGCCTTCGTGGTGCCCCCGGCCCGCCTGACCGGCCCCATCGAGGTCGTTCCCTACGACCCGCAGTGGCCCGCGCTGTACGGGCGGGAGGCCCGGCGCCTGCGCGATCTACTCGGGGGGCGCGTCCTGGCGCTGGAACACGTGGGCTCCACGGCCGTGCCCGGACTCCACGCCAAGCCCATCATCGACCTCGACCTGACCGTGGCGGACTCTGCCGATGAAGCCGCGTATGTGCCCACGCTGGAGGCCGCCGGGTACCACCTGACCATCCGCGAACCCGAGTGGCTGGAACATCGGATGTTCAAAGGCCCAGACACGGACATCAACCTGCACGTCTGGTCGCCCGGCAGCCCCGAGGCAATCCGGCACGTGATTTTCCGCGACTGGCTGCGCACACACCCCGCAGACCGGGCCGCGTACGCGGCGCTGAAGCGCGACCTGGCCACCCGACCCTACGCCTACATCCACGAGTACAACAACGACAAATCGGCCCTGATCCGTGAGATCTACGCGCGGGCCGCCGCGGCGCGGGAAGGATAAACATCCATCAAGTCCCCGCCCATGCGGGGTTCAACCCCCACGGGCATGATGGACTTCTCGCCCGTATTCCGCTGGCCTACACGCGTCCCCGGCTGGTGGCGGCGATCAGCGCACAGAGGCAGCTTCACTGCCGGTTGCGCTCAGGAGGTACGTCATGCCGCAGGTGACCGCCCAGGTGTCCCGTTCCATCGCCGCGCGCCCGGAGCAGATCTGGACGGCGCTCACCTCGCCGGACAAACTCAAACGGTTCTTCCTCGGGGCCGAGGTGACCTCCGACTGGACGGTCGGCAGCCCCATCCGCATGCGCGGCGAATACCAGGGCAAAGCCTACGAGGACAAAGGTGAGATCCTCCGCGCCGACCGGCCCCGCACCCTGGAGTTCTCGCACTGGAGCGGGTCGTCCGGTCAGGCGGACGTGCCGGAGAACTACCACGTGCTCACTTTCGACCTCACGCCCGATGGAGACCGGACGGACGTGACCCTGAGCCAGTCGAACCTCAAGGGCGGCGTCACCCCCTCCGATGAGCAGCACCGCGCGGAATTTGAGAAGAACTGGCAGACGGTGCTGGACGGCCTGGCGCACACCGTCGAGCACTGAGCTGGCGGGCGGAACCGACGTCCTGGTCAGAGTGCGGCAGTTCGAGATGCGGTTCAGGAGCACCTGTCCAGCGTGGGGTGACTGCGATCTGGCGAAGGCGATTCAGGACGCCGGTATGGCGGCCAGCGCCTGCCCGACGAACCAGTGGTGTCGCTCGCGCATCGTCCGTTCCTGCCCGGCCTCCAGGCCCCAGGTCTGCATCCGTCCACAGGGACGCAGGGCCGCGCGCAGATCCCAGATGGGCAGAGGGGACAGGTCGGTTCCGCCTGCCCCGGCGTAGGCCCGAGTGAAGTCCTGCATGGCGCTCTGGCCGTGAAAAAAGAGGAGTTCCAGCCTCGTGTTGCCCACGTCCGCCAGCGGATCACCCAGTCCGGCGTCCTCCCAGTCGAGCACGGCACTCAGGGCGCCGCCGCTCCAGAGGGTATTCCCCGGCCACAGGTCGCCGTGCAGCACGGACAGCCGGCCCAAAGGCGGCGGATGTGCGGCCAGCGCGGCGCGGATGCGGGACTCGGACAGCGATTCGTCCGGGAGGCCCTGGGGTGCAGGACTGCCCGGCAGGACACGGAGTGGCAGCCCCTGCGGCTCCAGGGCGTGCAGCCGGGCCAGGAAGTGCGCGAGTGACTCAGGATCAGCTCCTCCTTCCGCGCCACTCTGCCCGTCCATCAAAGTCTGGACGAGGACGCCGCTTTCCTGCCAGAGTGGCTCGGGAACGGGCAGCCCGGCGCGGTGCAGGAACCGCAGCAACGCGAATTCCTGCGCGGCCACGTCCGGGTTCGCGCTCAGGTTGCGGGCGCCGTACTCTCGCACCACCACACGCCGTACAGCTCCATCCATCTGACGCAGCGTCAGGGCCGTGACCTGGGCGGACACGCCGCCGGTCAGCGACTCCGTGGACGTCACGGCCTCGCCAGGCCACAACCGCCGGAGGAGGTCGTGAACAGCGGTCATGCGGCCAGGATTCACACGACCAGTGTTACAGGATGCCGCGATCTGCGAAGGCCTGTTTCACGGTGGCGGCGACCGACTTGCCGTACAGGGCCTGCGCGGTCGTCACGGTCGCCTGTGCGGCGGCAGTGAAGCTGGTGTCCGGCTTGAAGGCAAACTGAGCGTCGATGATGATTCGGTCGGCCCGGTACGCGCCCAGCGCCACGCGGATGTCCCACAGGGCGCGCGACCAGATCTCGCCATCGGCGTGCACCTCGCCCACCACGTCCTGCGGGTAGCGCTTGTTGGTGTCCGTGCGGCGGATGCAGTGCGGCACGGTGCGCGTGTAGGCGGTGCTGTCCCAGTCCATCAGGCACGGCAGTGGCGTCTTCACGGGCGCGCCGTTCGCCCGCGCCACGGCGTCCGCGACCGTCAGGCCCAGGTAGTCCCCGAAGGCCTCGCCGATGCTCCCAGCCTCCAGGCTGGTGCCGAAGCCGGGCACCTGGGCGTTCTGGACGGCGTGGCCGTACTCGTGCACGATCACCTCGCCATCCTCGGCGTCGTCCACGCCGCCCTTGCCGTAGCGGATGATGTCTGGCTGGTCGTTCTGGTACGAGTTGTCGATCCCGTACTGGCTGACCTTGAGCTGCTGCTGCTCCCTGTGCACCGCCGGAAGTTCGGTGCCGAAGCCCAGCGACTGGATGTACTTCTGCGCTTCCGTGACCCAGTAGTACGCCATGACCTGCTCGAACTGATCCTGATCCCGTGTGAAGTTAAAGGGCCCACTGCCGTACACGGGCGTGCCCGTCTCGCTGACGACCTTCGCGTAGTCGCCGCTGAGGTACCCGCTGCCATCGAGGTTCGTGAGGGTGACGCTGTAGTACGCGCTGGCGGGCACGGCGGCGGCCGCGTCCTTCTGGTCGCTCAGGGACTCGTCGCCGGTCGTCTGCACGGGGTTGGGCAGGAAGGCCTTTGCGGCGGCCGTATGCTGCCCGGTCGCCGGCTTGCCGTTCCCACCCTGCGCGGCCAGCGACCGTGACGGTGCCTGTCCGCACGCGGCGAGCATGGACACACTGAGAACTGCGGCCAGGGCCATCCGAAAGCTGGATTTCATGTACCGGCATCATAGGGCGTCGGCCGCACTCCAAGAACCGTCGCGTCACACACGGAACAGCCGCATACCTGTCGATGAGAAGGCGGACGCGCTGCTGAGCGACCGGCTGACACGCCCGCAGGATCAGGTGCGCAGTTCCAGGTGCAGGGTCACGTCCTGCCCCTCCTCCAGTCCTTCCTTCTGGCGGACGTTCGCGCGGATCGGCACGATATACAGGCCGTCCTTCGGGAACAGGGAGGTCGGCCAGCGGGTGCCGCCGATGGTCACATGCACGGGAATCATGCCCCAGCCGTACGTCACGAACTTCGAGGCGGCCTTCAGCTCGGCCGCCTCGTCGTCCGGAACCGTCACGAAGTAGTGCGGGGCGGGGCCGCGCCAGTGCCAGAGAGGGCCGCTGAACTCCATATGGGCACTATACGCCCTGAACTGAATGTGGGCCTGATATACGTCGGGAGCCACGGTGAGTTATGGCGTCCGGGCCGCGCTGTCCTCAGTCCCAGTCGGGCGCGACACTCGGCGGATTGGCGATGCGTTCAGCGCCACCTCTGTCGAGCGTGGCGATCTGCGCCATGTCCTCGTCCGAGAGGATCAGCTTCAGCGCCCCGAGGTTGCTTTCCAGGTTCTCCCGCTTCGTACTCGACGGAATGACCGAGTAGCCCTGCTGTAAGGCCCACGCCAGCGCCACCTGCGCGGCCGTCGCACCGTGCTGTTGGGCGATGGCTTGGATCACCGGGTCGTCCAGAACCTTGCCCACCGCCAGCGTCATGTACGACGTCAGGTGCAGACCCTCGGCCCGGGCGAACCCGGCCAGCGTGCGGTTTTGCAGGTACGGATGGATCTCCACCTGGTTGGTCGCAATGGGCGTGTCACCCAGGATCTTCATGGCGTTCTGGAGCAGCGCGACCGTGAAGTTCGACACGCCGATCTCCTTCGTCAGGCCCTGCTGCTGCGCGTCGGCCAGGGCCGTCAGGTATTCCTCTGCGGGCACGGGGCCGTTCGGGGCGGGCCAGTGGATCAGCGTCAGGTCGACCTGCTCCACCCCCAGCTTCTGCACGCTCTCGCGCAGGCTGGCGACCAGCTTGTCCGCGCTGTAGTTGTCGGGCTTGATCTTGGTGGTGAGGTACAGCTCACTGCGGGGCACGCCGCTCTGCGCGATCACCTCGCCGATCTCGCCCTCGTTGCCGTAGCCCTGCGCGGTGTCGATGGCGCGGTACCCGACCTCCAGGGCGTTGCGCACCGAATCCTTCACGACCTGATCTTTCAGGCGAAACGTTCCCAGACCAAAATTAGGCACACTCATGTCGAACCTCCGTCGGGAGGCATCATGCGCGTGTCGGGTGGCCGCGACCATGTGACGCGGGTTGATACAACGCACACCTTGAGGCCATCGGCGCGTCGCAGGGGCGGAGCATACTCGCGGGGTGACCACCACCGATCTGCCACAGACCCTGGCCGACCTGTACGCGACCATCCCGCAGGTGCTGGCGGTGGTGCAGGGCGGTTCGGTCACGGCCGGCAACCAGGACGCCTCCTCGGACATCGACCTGTACGTCTACTGCCGCGAGGACGTGCCTGTGGCGCTGCGCCGGAACATCGCCGCTCCACGCGCCCAGCGGCTGGAGATCGACAACCACTTCGCCGAGTGTGGGGACGAGTGGATCGAGCGCGACGGCCGGGCTGTGGACGTCATGTTTCGCCCGGCCGCGTCCTTCGAGGATCACCTCCACTACCTGCTGGAGCGCTTCGAAGCCCACCAGGGCTACTCGACGGCGGTGTGGCACAACCTGCGAACCTCGCGCCTCCTGTTCGACCGCGAGGGCTGGTTCGCGCGCCTGCAAGCCCAGGCACTGCAGCCTTACCCGGATGGCCTGGCGCAGGCGATCATCGCCCTGAACGTGCCCCTGCTTTCCGGCCACATCAATTCCCGCGCCGCTCAGGTGGCCGTGGCCGTCCGGCGGCGGGACCTCGTGGCGGTCAACGGCATTCTGACCAAACTGCTCGCCAGCTACTTCGATGTGCTGTACGCCCTGAACCGCGTGCCCCATCCGGGCGAAAAGCGGCTCCTGACGCTGGCCGCCTCGCTTCCCCTGACGCCCGCAGGATTCGTGCCAGCCATCGAGCAGCTGCTCACCGTCACGCCCGGCACCCTGGACGACGTGCCGGCCCGGGCGAGTGCGGTCATCGATCCCCTGCTCGACCTGCTGGCCGTTCATGGACAGCGGCCGCCTGCATGGGGGGAGCCGGTCTGATCGGGCAGGTCGGGGAGCGGCGCACGGTCTGCCCCGGCCCATCCGGCGCGGGATAGACTCCGCACATGATTGGAAAAACGTATACGACGATGCTCGGCGACAAGGAGCTGAGCATCGAGACCGGCAAGCTCGCCAAGCTGGTGAGCGGCAGCGTCACCGTGCGCTACGGCGACACCATGCTGCTGGTGACCGCCCAGGCCCGCGAGGAACGCTCCACGCTGGACTTCCTGCCGCTGACCGTGGAGTTCGAGGAACGCCACTACGCCGTGGGCAAGATCCCCGGCAGCTTCCACCGCCGTGAGGGCCGCCCCGGCGAGAAGGCCATCCTGGGCGCCCGCATCACAGACCGGCAGATCCGGCCGCTGTTCCCCAAGGGCTACCGTCAGGAAACGCAGGTGATCATCACGGTCATCAGCGCGGACCAGCAGAATCTGCCGGACGTGCTGGGGCCGATCGGGGCGTCGGCGGCCCTGAGCATCTCGGACATCCCCTGGAACGGCCCGACCGCGTGCGTGCGCGTGGCGCAGATCGGCGGCGAGTACATCATCAACCCGACGGTGGATCAGCTGTCGCGCAGCTCCATGGACCTGGTCGTGGCGGGCACGAAGGACGCCGTGATGATGGTTGAGGCCGGCGCGCACAGCGTCTCCGAGGACGCGCTTGTCGGCGCGATCGAGTTCGCGCACGCGGGCATGCAGGGCGTGATCTCCCTGATCGAACAGATGAAGGCCGAGCTGGGGCAGGAGAAGTTCAACTTCATGGCCGACTCCGACCTCAGCACGGATCTCGTGCCGGAACTGGCTGAGAAGGCCCATGCGGGCGGCCTGAAGGACGCGCTGCTGACCGCCGGGAAGAAGGAACGCAGCACGCGCACCAAGGCCCTGCGGGACGGCATCATCGCCGGCATCGAACCCGATCCCGACGCCGAGGGTGCCAAGGAGCGCATCACGGCGCTCAAGAACGCCTTCTACAAGGTGGAGAAGCAGGAACTGCGCCGCCTGATCGTCGAGGACGACCTGCGTGCCGACGGCCGCAACAGCAAGACCGTGCGGCCCATCTGGATCGAGGCGCGGCCCCTGCCCCGCGCGCACGGCAGCGCCATCTTCACGCGCGGCGAGACGCAGGTGCTGGGCGTGGCCACGCTGGGTACCGAGCGCGACGAGATCCTGGTCGATGACCTCACCACCGAGGACAACGACAAGTTCATGCTGCACTACAACTTCCCTCCGTACAGCACGGGCGAGGTGAAGCGCATGGGCGGCCAGTCCCGCCGCGAGATCGGGCACGGGAACCTCGCCAAGCGCGCCATCCGCGCGGTGTTGCCGTCCTTCGAGGACTTCCCCTACGTGATCCGCATCGTGGGCGAGGTGCTCGAATCGAACGGGTCGAGCAGCATGGCGACCGTATGTGCCGGCACCCTCGCCCTGATGGACGCGGGCGTGCCGATCAAGGCTCCAGTGGCGGGCGTGGCGATGGGCCTGGTCATGGAAGGGGAGAAGTACCGCGTCCTGACCGACATCCTGGGGTCAGAGGACGCGCTGGGCGACATGGACTTCAAGGTCTGCGGCACCGCCGAAGGGGTCACGGCCCTCCAGATGGACATCAAGGTGGGCGGCATCACCCCGCAGATCATGCGCGAGGCGCTCGCGCAGGCCCGCGACGGCCGCCTGCACATCCTGGGCAAGATGGCCGAGGTGCTCGCGGCGCCCCGTCCGGAACTGTCGCCCACCGCGCCGCGCATCGTGAGCATCAAGATCAACCCCGAGCTGATCGGCAAGGTCATCGGGCCGGGCGGCAAGCAGATCCGGGAACTCGAGGCCATGGGCGCGCAGGTCACGGTGGAGGAGGACGGCACCGTGCGCATCTTCAGCGCGAGCGGCGAGTCGGCCAATGCCGTGCGCGCCAGGATCGAGAGCATCACCCGCGAGGCGAAGGCTGGCGAGGAATTCGACGGTACCGTCGTTAAGACCACGCCGTTCGGGGCTTTCATCAACCTCTACCCCGGTCAGGACGGCATGCTGCACATCTCCCAGATGTCGGAGCAGCGCGTGAACGCCGTCGAGGATGTGCTGAACGTGGGCGACAAGCTGCGCGTGAAGATCGCGGGCGTGGACGACCGGGGCAAGATCGACCTGATCCGGCCTGAGCTGGAGGGCAAGATCGCCCCGCGTGAACCGCGCGGCCCGCGTCCCGGTGGCGACCGGGGCGCGCGCCCGCCCCGGCGCGATTGACGTTCGGGGACAGCCAGGCAGAGAACGGGCCGCCCGAGTGGGGCGGCCCGTCGGCGTCAGCGGATGGTCGCCTGGAAGCAGACGGTCACGGTCTCCCCGGCCGTCACGGTTCCCAGGTTCACGTTCAGGTTCGTGCCGGTCAGGGTGGCCACGTCACTCTTCAGGTACGTGGGGGCCGCTGCGCCGCGCGTGACCCTCACGCCGTAGCCGGTGGCCGCCGAGGGCTCGTCGGCGTCGTAGGCGGTCAGGAGAGCGCTGACGTTGCCGGGCAGCGTGTCCTTGACCAGATAGCCGCTCGTGGCCGTGCCGAGGTCTGCGCCGCCCAGGTTGTGCGCGGCCAGGCAGTATTCCAGCACCTCGCCGGGCTTCCCACTGCCCGTCGTGCCGAACACGGAGCCCGTGGTGACGTTGCGCACGTTCTTGCTCAGTTCGTTCAGGATCATGCGGGTCGTCACGGGGGCCGAGGTGTTGTTCGCGGCGGTCGGGTCGCCCGGCAGCGTGGCGGTCGCGGTGTTCTGCACGGTCGGCATGCCGCCGGTGACCTGCGCGGCGCTGGGGGCGGTGGCCGTGATGGTCAGGGCCTGCTGCGCGCTCGCGCCGATGGACGCCAGCGTCCACGTGACGGTGCGCGAGCCGCTGTTGTAGATGCCGCCGTTGCTGGCGCTCACGAAGGTCAGGCCGCTGGCCAGCGTGTCCGTCACGGTATAGGCGGCGGCGGGCGCAGCGGTGGTGTTCGTGACGGTGATGGTGTAGGTGAGGGTATCGCCGGGGGCGGCGAACGCAGGCCCGGACTTGGCGGTCGCGAGGTCCGCGCCGGCCGGCACGGTCACGGTGATGGTGGCCGCGTTGCTCGTCACGCCCAGGAAGTCCTTCACCGTGTAGGGAATGCTGCTGGTGCCGGTCACGAAGCCGGCCGCCGGCGTGAAGGTCACGTTGCCACTGGCATCGACCGTGTACGTGCCCTTGCCCGGGTCGGTGAAGGTGGTCTGCGTGCCGGACGTGGCCGGATCGAGATCCACGGTGGCCGGGTTCACGGGGCCGGTGTCGTTGTTCGTGATGTTGAAGGTCACGGGCACGAGCGGGTTGGTGGCCGCCGTGTCGTTGTTCGCCACCGGCGGCTCACGGGTGTCAGTGTCGGTCGCCGTGTTGTTCGCCGTGTTCGAATCGGTGACGCTGCCGGGGGCCGTGACGGTCGCCGTGTTCACCAGGCTGCCGCTCGCGTACCCGGTCGGCACCGTGATCGTGACCGTGTAGGTCACGGTCGCGCCCGGCGCGAGGGTCACGGTGTCGCTCAGCGCGCCGGACTTCGTGCCGGTCACGGTCGTGGTCGCGCCGCCGCTGGCCGTGGCCGTATAGCTCATGTTCGCCGCGGCGATGCCGCTGGGCAGCGGATCGTTGACCGTCGCCCCAGTGGCGGTGGACGGCCCGGCGTTGCTGACCACGACCGTGTACGTCAGGACACTGCCCACATGGAAGGTGGTCACGCCGTCCGTTTTCGTGATGCTGAGGTCGGCGGCAGGAGTGATGGTGGTGGGATCGCTGGCGGCGTCGTTGGTGGTGTTGGTCTGGCCCCCGCCACTGACGGCGGCGGTGTTGGTGACGGTGGCCGCGGCGGTGGAGCTGACACTGACGGTAACGGTGATGACGGGGTAGGAATTGCCGGCGGTCAGCACATCGCTGCGGGTACAGGTCAGGGTACCGAGGGTGCAGGTCCAGCCGGTGCCACTGATCGCCGTGGTGCTCAGGCCCGTCGGCAGGGTGTCGGTCACACTGACCGTGCCGCTGGTGGAGCCGAGCCCACTGTTGGCGACGGTGAGGGTGTAAGTCTTGCCGGTGTCGCCCTGCGACCACGTACCGCTGTGTGTCTTGGTGATCGTCAGATCGGCGACAGGCGTGACGGTGTCGGTGTCGGTGGCGGAGTTGTTGCCGGGAGTGGCATCGGTCGTGCCGCTGGGCACGGCAATGGTGGCGGTGTTCGCCACGCTGCCACTCACGGCTGTGACACTGGCCGTGACGGTGAGTTCGTAGAATTGCCCGCTGGCGATGGCCGGCAGGGCGTATCCGGCCTGAAGCTGCGTGATGGTGGGGGTGGTGCCGGCCGAGCACTGACCGGGCGTGCCGGAGCAGGCGACGGCGGTCTTGCTCAGTCCGGTGGCGGCGGCGTCGGTGAGGATTGCGCCGGTGACGCTGCTGGGGCCGTTGTTCGTCACCCGTACCGTGTAAGTGGTGGTGCTACCCGCCGTGACACTCGCCACACCGTCGGTTTTGGTGACGGCCAGGTCGGCGACCGGGTTGATGATGTCCGTGTCTGAGACGGTGCCAGTCGGAGTGGGATCGACCGTGCCGCCGGGCAGCGTGGCCGTGACGCTGTTCGTGACGCTCCCACTGACGGCGGTGACGCTGGCGGGCACCGTCAGGGTAATGGAGCCGCCGGCGGGCAGGGTGGCCATCGTCAGGCCGGTTTCCAGGGTGAGGGTCGTCACGAGCGGGCACGCAGCTCCGCCAGCGGCGACGCAGCTGATGCCAGTCTTGAGCAGGCCCGTGGCGGCGGGATCGGTCAGCACCGTGTTGTTCGCGCTGGACGGCCCGTTGTTGGTGAGGGTGAGGGTGTAGGTGGTGGAGCTGCCCGGAGTGACACTGCTCACCCCATCGGTCTTGGTGAGGGTGAGGTCGGCGACGGGCGTGACGGTGTCGGTGTCGGTGGCCGCGTTGTTGCCAGCCGTGGGATCGGTGGTGCCACTCGGCACGGCGATGGTGGCGACGTTCGCCACACTTCCGCTCGTGGCGCTCACGCTGGCGGTGACGGTCAGCTCGTAGAACTGGCCGTTGGCCAGAGCTGGCAGGGCGTACCCAGCCTGGAGTTGCGCGACGGTCGGAGGCGTCGAGCACTGACTGGGCGTGCCCGAGCAGGCTACGGCGGTCTTGGTCAGCCCCGTGGCGACGGCGTCGGTGAGGATCGCGCCGGTCACGGAACTGGCGCCGTTGTTCGTCACGCGGATGGTGTACGTGGTCGTACCACCCGCGTTCACGCTGGCGACGCCGTCGGTCTTGGTGACGGCCAGGTCGGCGGCGGGAGTGATGGAGGTGGGATCGCTGGCAGTGTCGTTGGTGGTGTTGGTCTGGCCCCCGCCACTGACGGCGGCGGTGTTGGTGACCGTGGCGGCGGCGGTGGAACTGACGGTGACGGTGACGGTGATGACGGGGTAGGAGCTGCCGGCAGTCAGGGCGTCGCTGCGGGTGCAGGTCAGGGTGCCGAGGGTGCAGGTCCAGCCGGTGCCACTGATCGCCGTGGCCGTCAAGCCTGTCGGCAGCGTATCGGTGACCGTCACGGTGCCGCTGGTGGTGCTCCCACCACTGTTGGATGCGGTGAGGGTGTAGGTCTTGCCGGTGTCACCCTGCGACCATGTGCCGCTGTGCGTCTTGGTCACGGTCAGATCTGGCTTGAGCGTGTTGGTGAAGGTGCAGACGATGGCCGTGTCGGCCGCACCGACGGTGAGCGTGCTGCCGCTCAGACCGGACGTTCCGGTGCAGGCCAGGCCGGTGGCATAGCTGGCCGCGCTACCCACGTTGAAGGTCTCGACGAGGGTACCGGTATCGCCGGCATACACCGTGACGGCGGTGCCCGTGTCCGTCTGGGTGGCGGCGCTGGCCACGGTCGAGACGGGCGTGCTGGCGTTGTTCGTCAGGCCGCTGCTCGACAGCGTGACCCGGTCGCCGATCATGCTGAGGGCTGACCAGGTGTTCTTCAGCGTCAGGGTGACGCTCTTGCGGGTGTTGGTGTACGTGCAGACGATGGCCGTATCGGCGGCGCCGACCGTCAGGGTCGATCCAGTCAGGCCGGAGGTGCCCGTGCAGGCCAGGGCTGTGGTGTAGTTGGCGGCGTTGCCGGTGGTGAAGGTCTCGCCGGGCAGCGTGATGGCCTCACCCGCGTAGACCGTCACGCTGCCGCCGCTGACGCTGTTGCCCGCTGCGGTGGCGGTCGCGACGACGCTGGCATTGTTGATCGCGCCGGTCGTCGTCACGGTGATGGCGTCACCGGAGAGACTATTGGCCGCCCAGGTCTTCTTGAGGTTCAGCGTGGCGCTCTTGCGGGTGTTGGTGAAGGTGCAGCTCAGGGCGTCGCCGGGAACGGGAGTCACGGTGAAGCTGGTGCCCGCGCCGCTGGGTGTCTGGCCGCCCGAGAGGGTATTCGTGCAGGCGTAGGTGCTGGTGTAGTTCGCCAGCGTAGTGGTACCCGACGCCGTTTCGGACAGGGTGTAGGCCGTGCCCACGGTCGCCGGGTTGAGGGTGAAGGCGGCGCTGGTCACGCTGCTGCCCGTGCCGGTGGTGGTCACGCTGGTGCCGCCGATGCTCAGGGTGAACTGGTCTGTGTTCGCCACGCGCCCGCCACTGGCCAGCGCTTTTTGCAGGCTGAGGGTGGCAGGCGTGACGGTGTCGGTGTCGGTGGCCGAGTTGTTGCCGGGAGTGGGGTCGGTGGTGCCACTCGGTACGGCGATGGTGGCGGTGTTCGCCACGCTCCCACTCACGGCTGTGACGCTGGTGGTGACCGTCAGTTCATAGAACTGCCCGCTGGCGATGGATGGCAGAGAATACCCAGTCTGGAGTTGCGCGACGGTCGGAGGGGTCGAGCACTGACCGGGCGTGCCCGAGCAGGCCACGGCGGTCTTGCTCAGCCCAGTGGCGGCGGCATCTGTCAGAGTCGCGCCAGTCACACTACTGGGTCCGTTGTTCGTCACCCGTACCGTGTAAGTGGTGGTACCACCTGCGTTCACGCTGGCGACACCATCCGTTTTCGTGATGGCGAGGTCGGCGGCGGGCGTGACCGTCACGTCCTCGGCCGTGCTGCTTCCGGAGGCATAGTTACTGCCGCCGACCGTGCCGCCGTCCACGCGCACGCCGCCCGGCGAGACGGTCTGCGTGCCCGTGCGGGTGGGATCGCTGTAGGTGACGGTCGCCGGGTTCTGGTACGTGCCGGGCGTCGCCGAGTTCAGGGCAGCAGCGAAGGTCAGGGAGACGCTGCCGCCCGTGGGGATGTAGAAGCTGGCAGCGCTGGCTCCGCCGGGCGTCCCAAAGGTCACGGCGGTCGTGCCGCTACCGGTGACGCTGGCCGGTCCGCTGGCTCCGCCGCTGTAGGTCGGAGTAATCGCGGTACCCGTATAGGCCAGCGGGCTGGGCAGCGCGTCCGTGATGGCCGCGCCGATCACGCCACCGCCGGTATTGCTGACCGTTACGGTGTACGTGGCGGCCGTATCCACGCTCTGCACGCGGCTCGGCGTGCTGGTGGTCTTGGTGACGGTCAGGGCCGCAAAGCAGCTGCTGGAACCAGCCGCGCCGGGAATGGTCGTGGGCGTAGCGGTGGTGACCAGTGTCCCGGCTGAGCCAGCGATGGCGCCGAAGGTGGTGCCGTCCGTCCCGCCGGCCGCCGTGGTGCCGGCGGCGCCCCCATTGCGCTGCACGGTGGCCGGACCACTTCCGGACAGCACGATGGCGCCGCCGCCGCCGCCGCCGCCTGGGCCGTGGGGTGCACCGCCGCCGGTGTTGGTTCCGCCCGCGCCCCCGTTCGCGTAGATCGACAGGGTCGCGGGGAGGGCCGCACTGGACGTGACCAGTACCGTGCCGCCGCCGCCGCCACCGCCCGAGCCGTCGTTCAGGACGGTGTTGTTCGCGTCAGCGCCATTGGCCGTGATGCTGCCCGTACCGCTGATGCTCCCGGCCCGCACCAGCACCAGGCCGCCCCCGGCGGCGCCGCTGCTGGCGAAGCCACTGGCGGGCGTGCCCGTCGCGTTGTTGGTCGTGCCGGCCCCACCCCCGCCGCCCATAACCAGGGCGGTTGCAGTCGGTGTCACACCGCTGCCGCCGCGCCCCCCGATATCTGACTGGGAACTCCAGGTGCGCCCGCCCTTGCCGCCGGCGCCGGCGCCGGAACCGCCGCCACCGCCGCTGTTCTGGTCGTTCGCGGTGGGATTGCCGTCGGTACCGCCGCCCCCGGCGTTGCCCGGCGCGCCCTGCGCGGAACTGCCGTTGGGGTAGCCCTCCACGGTGGTGTCCAGCAGCGCGCCCGTATTGTTGAGGTACCGGGGCGTTCCGGCGATGCCCTCACCCTTCTGGGCGTGGAAGGCGTTGGTGGCCAGGTTGCGGTAGTCGGTGTTGGTGCCACCAGTGCCGCCTGACAGGCCCCGGCCGCCGCCACCGCGAAAGCCCAGGCCGCTCACGGTGATGGTGCCCGAGTTCAGGCCCAGCGAGCCGGCCACGTCGATGGCAACGACACCGCCGCTCGTGCCATTCCACGCGGGGGCGCTCAGGGCCGCCCCCAGGGTCGCGCTGCTGTACTGCGGGACGCGGATGATCTGGAAGCGCTTGGCCCCGCTGGTGGTCGTGTATGCGCTGTCCGTGTAGCTGTTGATCAGGCCGCCGCCACTGCCGTCGCCCTTGATGTTGACGCTGCCGCCGCCACTTGCTGAGGACGTGGCCACGACGTACTCGTACTTCCCGGCGCCCACGGCCGTGGCACCGGTGCCGTTGGTACCGCCCGCCCCATACGCACTGGTGTTGGTCGCGTTCAGGGTGGCGTCCTGCATCTGCACGACCACCAACAGGTCGCCCGGCGTGATCTGGGTGCTACTACCGGTACTGGTGCCCAGGCTCAGGCTGGTGGCCCCGGCTGCCGCGCTGGCTGCGCCGGGGTAGTACGTGTTGACCACGCCGGTCAGGCTGCTGCCCACGCCATCCTTGCCTGGCGTGGGGCAGATCAGGGCGGCGGCGGACGAACTCAGCAGGGCGGCCAGCAGGAGCGTTGGACGCTGGTACAGGTGGCTCAAGAAGATGCGATTCACGGCTGGCCCCCCAGGGTCTCGTCGATGGTCAGGTCCAGGCGCAGGTACGCCCCCTGCTTGGTGTAGGCGGTGCCCAGGCCGTCGAAGCCGGCGGGGTTGTACCCGGCGGTCAGCCACGTGCCGGGCAGCACGCGCACGCTGCCTTCCAGGCCGTAGCCGAGCTGGGTGGTGCTGCTGCCGGGCTGCGTGATCATGCGGCCCCACGCACCGATGCCGAAACGGTTGCCGAAGTAGTACGTGCCGCCCAGGCCGAGCTGCGCGGTGAAACTGTCGGGGTCGCTGAGCAGGGTGCGGGTGTCCAGGCCGGCGCGCACGGCCCACTGCGGCTGGCGGTATTCGGCGGCTAGGTTGCTGCTGAATTCCGGGGCGGTGCCGGCCAGGGTGCCGGTCACGTAGCGCACGGTGCCCAGCGAGTTGAAGGCGCTGTTGCGGTAGGCATACCCGACGGCGGCGCGCACCCCGCTCTTGCCCGCCCCGAACTCGGCGAGGCCGTCGGCGGTGAGGGTCAGGTGGTCATTGAGCTGGCCGCTCACGCCGGCGCGCAGCACCACGCCGAAGCCGGCGGCCCTGCTGGTCACGTCGGTTCCGGCGGTCGCGGTCACACGATCCGTCTTGTAGGTCAGGTCGGCCCCGGCCCCCAGTTCAGTCTGCGCGGCGGCCACGTCATACAGGGCGCTGGCGCGCAGGCCCAGGTTCAGGCGGTCGCTGAGCGTCAGGGCGGTGCCCACACCGAAGCGGGCGCGGTTGCTCTGGCCGCCGCTGCCCGGCAGGTCGTACGCCAGCTGGTACGTGGTGTTGCCGACGCGGTTGTCGAGGCTCAGGGCGGCGCGTTGCCCGGTCTTCCAGTTGATCTCGTCGCGCAGGCTCACGCTCAGGGTGTCGCTCAGGGCGTAGCGGGTGGCGATGGTCGTGGTCGGGTCGAGGGTGCCGCCCGCCGCGCCCAGCGGCTGCACGTGCGTGACGTCTACGTCGACGGGCGCGTTGTGGTACCCGGCGCCGAGCACCACGCCCAGCCCAGCCACGTCGCCAGCTCCGGCGCGCAGGCCCGCGCCGACGCTGAAGGGCGAGAGCCGGTAGTCGGCACGGGCCGTGACGCTGCCGCCCTGGGCGCGCGCGCTGCCGCTCCCGCTGTCGTGGTACTCGGCCTGGGCGCTGGCGCTGAGATTCGCGGTGAGGGTGCTGGTGGCGTCGATCCCGGCGGTCAGACCGGGCGTGAAGGGCGTCAGGCCGCCGTACGTGGCGTCCTGGTAGCGGACGCGGGCGGCCACGGTGGTGTCGGCCCCCAGTTTCGCCCCCGCGTCCAGGCTGGCCTGAATGCCGCCGGAGTAGGCGATCAATCCGTCGGCGTGCAGCGTGCCGTCGTCGTAGGTGGCCCGCGCGCCGGTCGTGACTGCGCTGTCCAGGCTGACGGCGGCCACGCCCACGCTGTAGTGCTGTCCGGTGACCTTCACCTGCGCCCCGAAGGCGGCCTGGCGCTGGGCCAGCGGATTGGCCAGGCGGTAATCGGCGAGCACCACCACGTCGTTCAGGTCGGCATCGACCGGGTCGAGCGCGCGGGCCAGCGTGATGATCCCGGTCTTCAGGTCGAGCAGGTAATCGACGTTACGGGTGAGCTGAACGCGGCGCAGTTCCTTGCCGGTGCCGCGTTCGCGGGTCACGACGGTCAGGGTCTCGCTGCCGTCCGAGAGGCCACCCTTCGCGAGCCGCAGCAGGCGCGTGCCTTCCGGGATGACCGTCTCGCCCGTCACGCGGTTCACGGGCACCAGCGCCGCGAAGCCTGAGACCTGCACGTCGCCCTTGGTGGACGCCGTGAGGGCCGTGAGCTGCTCGCCGACGCTGAGCACGTCGATGGGCAGGGCGCTGCGCTGATACGACGCCCGGAAGCTGGGGTGATCGTAGGTCAGCGCGACCGGATCGATGCCCTGGAGAGGCACGCTCTCCACCGAGCTGTCGCCGTAGGTGCTGAAGCGATTGAGGGTGTCGCGATCCGTGGGCAGGCCATCGGTGTCGGCCACGGCGTACAGCTTGCCGCCGCCCAGCGGGCCCTCGTAGGACGCGCGGGCCTGCACCCGCAGGTCGTCGGCGAGGCTCAGGCTGCCATCCAGGCCCAGCGTGGCGCTGACCATTCCGACGCCCACGCGGCTGTCGTCCGGGCGCACCTCGAAGGTCAGGTGCTTGACGTCCGTGCCCTGCTGCACGGCGAGCTTCAGGGTCGTGGGCGTGGCCTGCGGTTGCAGCACCAGTTCGCCCTGCCCGCCGTCCAGGCGCACCTGGTAGCCGCTCTCCGAGGGTTCCCCGTCGGCCGCGAGGGGTTCCAGGCTGCTGCTCAGGGTCACGCTGGGCTGATCCGTAAGGTTGCCCTGGGCGTCCAGCGTGCGGATCTTCAGACGCAGCGGGCTGCTGCCATCCGCGATCAGGGCCACCGGCGTCACCTCGGTGCGGACGGTGGCGCCCACCAGCTGCACGGTGATCGTGTCCGGCCCGGCGCTCAGGGTGTTCTTGCCGGGTTGCAGGCGCACGCCCACGTAGGTCACGCGCTGCGAGCCGTCGGCGGCGGTGCTGACCTCGCCGATCTGGTCGGCCGCGACGGGCTGCCCGTTTACACTCAGGGCGCTCTGCTCGCCGGGCGCGACCTGCACCGTCACGCGGATCCGGTCGCGGACACGGATCAGGCTGCCGTCGAGTGGGAAGACGATCCGGCCCGCGTTCTGGGTGGGCGCGGCCACCGTGTCCAGCGGCAGAGCGGCGTGCAGGTCGGCCATGTCCATCTCGCCTTCGAGCAGCTCACTGCGTTCGCCCTTGAAGCGGGCCAGCAGGGCGGGCTTGTCCAGCGTGCCCAGCGGGCCGGTGTGGGTCAGCGAGTACGTGACCGCGCCGCGCAGGGCCTGCACGCCCTGGGCGCCGTGGCCGGGGATCAGCCAGTACAGTGTCCCGTTCGGGCCACGCAGCGGATCGGGGAAGGCGGCGCCGTCCAGCTTGGAGCTGCCGGGCAGGTACGCCGCGCCGTCCGGCACGCGGTGCGCGACCACAAGCTGCGACGCCTGGGCGGGCGCGTCGAAGGGCAGCAGCACCTTGCTCACGCGGCGCTGGGCCGGTGCGGGCGCAGGTGCCGGGGCTGGCATGGGGGCGACGACCGGGGTCGGCGTGGCGACAGGCGCGGGCGTGGCGGGCAGCACCGTCAGGCTCGCGGCCGAGGTCTGCGTGGCGACGCAGTCCGGGCTGCTCAGGCGGGCCTGGAGAAGCACCGGCCCGCTCATGCCCACGCGGGCGCGGTACGTCAGGACGCGGGTCTCACCGGGGGCCAGCTTGCCGGCGAAGTGCGTGCTGTCCAGCGGCGTCAGGCCGGTGCCGGCCGTGTCCATCAGGTCGAACAGGGTGGTCCGGGCGGCCGTGTTCGTGACGCGCAGGCTCACCGTGACCTCGCTGCCCGGCGCGGCGTCCGGCAGCGCGTCGCGGCTCAGCTGCAGGCTCGTGACCTCCGCCTGCACGTTCAGGTTCAGTGTCTGCTCCTGAGCCCAGGGATCCAGGCGGGCCGTCACGGTCAGGGGACCAGGCGTGGTGGCCGTGCCGGTCACGCGCAGCTCACCGGGGCGCGTGGCGCTCAGGGTGCCATCCAGTGTCTGCGCGCCGGTGATGTTCAGGCCGGGCGCGTCCACGCTGAGGTTCATGGGCAGGTCGCCGCCGAAGTCGGTGGCGGCGCGGGCCGTCAGGGTGACCGTGTCGCCCACGCAGACGTCCTGCTTGTCGGCCCGCAGGGTCAGTTTCACCTGCGGGCGGATCTGCACGTGGGCGCCGGCGCTGCCGCCCCTGGGCACCGTGACGCGGCTGGTGTCGAGCGTGACGTCCGCGCCAGCCACCGGCTGGGGCACGACCGTGTACGTGCCGGCCTCGACCGTCTGCTCGGCGGCGCCGTTCACGCTCACGGGCGTGTCGCCCACGGTAACGTCGGCGGTGGTGGGCTGCGCGCCGCTGGGAAGCAGCAGCTCGGCCGTGACGCGCAGCGTTCCGGTCTGGTCGATGCGGCTCACCACGATCGGCTGGGCGGATCCGGCCCGCGTGAGGCTGAAGCCCACCGTGTTGCTGTACTGCCGCGCCGTAGCGGGCTGGCGCAGCTCCACGGTGTACGTGCCCGCCTGAGCGGGGAAGGTGATGTCGCTGTACGCGAGATCCGCGCTGACGATCAGCGGCGTGACGTGGCCCTGGGCATCGCGCAGCTGCGCTTCGAGTTCGCGGGGGCCGTCGCCGTCGAACATGCGCAGCACGTGCGGCTGGCCGTCGCTGGTGATCTTCACGGCGGGCACCCAGCTGGTCGAGTGGACGTTCACGCGCAGGCGATCCGTGCTGATCATGGCGCTCACGCCCGCCAGCCGCACCGCGAAGGTGTTCTTGCCGTTGCCCTGCGTGGATGCCACCAGGCGGTACGACCCGGCCGGCAGATCCTGGTCGATCAGCGTTTCCCAGCCGTGCGCGCCGGGCGTGAAGGTGCGTGCCACGACGGCCCTGCCGTTGGCGTGCAGCAGCGTGAAGGTTGTGGTGACGGCGCTGCGGTTCTTGTCGTACTGCTCGTCGCCGAAGTAGGTGTCGCTGCGGTAGTCGCCCTGATCGACGCGCGGGGAGTACAGCTCCAGGCGGACATGGCCGGCGCGCGGCACGTCCAGCGTGAGGTTCTGGTCACCGACCGTCCACATCAGGCGGTCACCGACCGAGGTCATGGGCAGACTGGTGCTGAGATCCTGCGCGGCGCCCACGCCCACGGCCAGCAGGGCCGTCAGGGTGGTCGCGAGGCGCTTCAGGGTGGGGTTCACGGTCCGTACCTCCAGCTCATGACCGGATCCGTGGTGGCAGCTCTGGGTTCGCCTGCCCACGTGAAGCGGTAGGTGAAGGTGTGTTCACCTGCTGCGAGGCTACCGGCGTAGGTATTGCGGCCGTCTTTCAAGGTGGCGTCGCCCGGCAGCGGATCGGTCAGCTGCACGTCGTCCAGGGCGCCCGGCGTCACGATGTGCAGGGTGACCACGTAGCCGTCCTGGCTCAGCGCCACGGTCTTCTCGAGGGTCACGTCCCCGATCAGCAGGGTCGTATACCGCAGCACGTCGATATCGCCGCCCAGCGGGGCCATCGGGAAGTCTACGCTGGTCAGGCCGCGCAGGTACACCGTGCGGGTCCCGCTCGAGCCACCATCCGGCGCGACCTGCAGCGGCGGATACGGCGTGGTGTTCGGGTCAAGGCGCAGCGCCTGCGCGCCCAGCGAGACGTTCGGGAAGGAGTAGCGGCCCTGGGGGTCGGTCAGCACCTGGCGGCCCCCGGCGAGCAGCACGCGGGCGCGCGGCACCGGCGTGTCGATGTCCGCTTCGAAGCGCCCGTCGCGGTTGCGGTCTACGTACACCACGCCCACGATGTCGGCCAGCGGCGCGAACAGCAGCGGGTTGAGTTTGATCACGGCCGTCGCGCGGTTGCTGGCGACGGCGCGGGCCACGCCGCCCGCCCCGGTGCCGCTGACCACCACGGTGTTCACGAGTTCACCGGTCGCCTCGGGCGTCACGCGGGCCTGGTAGGTGATGGTGACCGTCTGTCCGGCCGGGATGGTGCTGAGCGTCCAGTGCAGCGTGCCGGCCGTGATCACCGGATCTGCCAGGGGCTGGCCGTTCAGGGTGCTGCTGCCGGGCGCGTACTCCAGGCCGCGGGCGGGCGTGTCGGCCACATCGGCGGTCTCGATGGCAGTCGTGGCGGACTGGTTGGTGATGTTCAGGGTGTAGGTCAGGCGGTCGCCGTAGGACGCTTCCTTCGCGCTGACGGTCTTCGTGATCCGCAACTGTGAGGACCACACAGGCGTCGTGACCTCGTTGCTGGGCAGCGGCGTGCCCAGTTCGGTGGTGGTCAGGGTGAAGACGTTCTGCAGGGCCTCGCCGTCCACGGCGCGGGCGCTGACGGTCGTGACGGCCTCCAGCGTGCGGGTCTCGCCGGGCGCCAGGGTGCCCAGCGGCCACATGATGGTCTGTGCGCCCGGCTGGCCGCTGATCACGCCGCCCGCCGTGGTGCTCACGGCGTCCACGTGGGCGGGCAGCGGGTCGCTCGCCACGGCGTTCGTGAGTTCATGCGTGTAGGGGTTGTGCACCACGAGGGTGTACGTGATCCGGTCTCCGACGGCGACAGTGGTGCCCGCAGGCACCGGCATGGTCTGGCCATCGGCCCCGAGGGTGGTCGCGGCATAGGACTTGGTCAGTTCCGGCAGGCCCGACTCGACTGCCGAGACCGTGTCGTGCGTGCTGTTGGTCTCGCCACGCGCGCCGGTCGCGGTGATCAGGGCGTCCAGCGGCCCGGACTGCGCGTCGTAGCAGACCCGAACCATGGTGCTCTGTCCGGGGTCGAGGGTGATCGGCTGCGCCAGCGGCTGGCCGGCGGCGGTCAACAGGGTGGCCGTGGCGGCGCCCTGCGGGTAGGTGATGGTGAGCGTGAAGTCGTCGCGCACGTCACCGGTGTTCAGCAGCGTGTGGTCGAAGCACACGGGTTGCCCCTTGACCGCGAACGGCATGGTCTGACGGTCGGCGGCGGTGCCCTCGGGCGCTGTGGGCACGCCCACCGGGCCCAGGGCCACGGCGGGCAGGTAGCGCACGTCGGCGGTAGCGGTAGAGCTGACGGTCACGTTGTCGGTCGTGCCGGTCGCGGTGTTCGGGATCACGTGGTTCTCGGCGCTGGGGCCGGCCAGCATGCGGAAGGTCAGGGCGAGGGTGCCCCCGGCGCTCAGGCTGGGCACGCTGACGCGTACGCCGCGCACCGGCTGGGTCTCGGTGGTCGTCCAGAGCGTGCCGTCGGTGGTGTACTCCAGGGTGCCCTGCGTGGTCTGGGCGCTGCCGGGCACGAACGTCAGGCCCTGCGCGGCCTGCGCGTCGAGTAGATCGGTCAGGGTGAGCACGTGGCTGGCCCCCTGGCCGGTGTTGTTCGCCGTGACGTTCACCGTCGTCTCGCTGCCGGGGCGCACCAGGGCGGGCGTGAAGGTCTTGGTCACGGCCAAGTCTGGGGGTGGGCCCACGTGCACGCGGCTCACGTTGTCCGCGTCCTGCACGCCCCCGGCGCACCCGGCCACCAGGTTCACGAAGGCGTCGCCCTGCGCGCTGCCGGTATCCACGACCAGCAGCAGCGTGGCCTGGGCGTCAGCATCCAGGGTCACGCTGCTCACCTCGGGCTCGCTGGCGTCCGGCCGCCCGTTGGCGTTGGTATCCACGATCACGTGCACGGCGGGGCTGATGGTGCTGCTCGGGTCCATGACGTTCTGCACGGGGAAGGTCTGCGTGGCGTTGCCGGTGTTCACGACCGTGTAGGGGAACACGGCCCGCTCGCCGGGCAGCAGCGTGGCGCTCTGGCCGGGCAGCGCCGCCGTACCGTCCGGGCCCACGCTGACCGCACACACCGGCTGCACGACAGTGCTGACGATGTTCGACGCGGACTCCTGGGGATCCTGGGGGTTGGGCGTGGCGAACAGCGCAGACGCCTGGTTGGAGATGACGGTGCCGGCGGGCGTGCCGACCGCGCCCGCCACGCTCGCCAGCGAGAGCAGGCCGAGCAGGGCAGAGCGCAGGACGGAGGGAACGGCTGGTTTCACTGGGCGCTCCTAGGATTCAGGACGGGGCGGTGGCAGGGGCGCTGCCGGAGAACTTTGACGTGGAGCCCCAAAATGGGCCAGTTACACAATTGGATTTCTGCTGTTGGGTCGGGAGTGGAGTGGCCCGGCACGCTCCTTGGAGCGTGCCGGGCCGGGGCCTTATTTGACGGTGACGACGAAGTCCACGCTGAGGGTCGCGCCCGGCGCGAGGTCATCGGGGATGGAGTCGTTGTTGAGGTCGAGCGCCGTATCGATGACGGTTCCGGCGGCCAGCCCAGCGGCGGGCACCGTGGCCGACCACGAGCCGCTGTTCACGCGGTAGATGGTCTTGGCGGCGGTCGGGTTCAGGGCCACGCTGAACAGCTCGGTGTTGGCCGGCACGGTGTCACGCAGGAAGAAGGTGGTCACGGCGGTGTTGTAGTTGTTCTTCGCGATGATCCGGTAGCTGATGCGGTCGCCGGGCTTGGCGCCGTTCGTCCCGGTCGCGGTATAGCCGGCGGGGTTCGGAATTCCAGCGTATGGGTCGGTGCCAGCGGCCACGCCAGCCTTCGCGGCGAACTTCGCGACCGGCACGCTGCCGATGGGCGACACGCGGATGATGTCGTTGGTATCGGTGTTGGACGTGGTGCTGTAGTTGCCGACGGAGGTCTGGCTGACCGTGTAGTCCCCGGTCTTGGTGCCGGCGGGTGTCTGGACGACCGCGATGGGCTTGTACTCGGTGCCCGGAGCGATGACCGGCGTGATGAACTGGTTGTAGCCGGGATCGGTGGACACCGAGCTCACGCGGGGCAGCAGGGTGCCGTCCGGCGCGTAGTACAGCACGGGCACGGCGGCGGTCGGCAGGCCCGTCACGGCGTCGGTGAAGGTCACGCTGCCGCTCAGCGTGTACGAATCGTTGTACTGGCCGTTGTTCGCCACGTCCATGGGGAAGATGGCCGTGCGATCCCCGCTCGCGCCGCCGCCATCCGGGCTGGTCGACCCGCCGGTCGCGCCGTTCGGGTTGACGATCTGTACCGGGGTCGGCGCGGAGTCGGCGCCCTGCGCGACGGTCGCGTCGCCGAACTGCGAGGCGGGCGGCAGGATGGTGTCGCGGGTCGCGGCGTTCGAGACGACGTCCGCGTCCTTGAGCGAGTCGGCGCCGATCTGCACACTGACCTGGCTGATGGGATCGGAGTCGTTCAGATCGGGGAAGATCACCTGGACGCGGTACACGCCGGTGCTGTTGGCCGGCACGGTCACGGTCGGGTACAGCGCGGCAGTGGGATTGGTGGGGTCGGTGGATTTCTTGATGACTGCGCCCGTCACCGGATCCAGGAAGCTGACCTTCACGCCGGTCGTGGTGTTGGTGAACACGCCGGTTGTGTCGTCGTAGGTGTACGCGGGATCAGCGGTGCCGTTGGCCAGCACCGGGTAGAGTTGCACGGTGTCGCTTGCGGCGCCGGTGTTCTTCAGGGTGTTCGTGAACACGACCGTGTCGGGAGTGGCGTTGGTGTCGGCCTTGGGGTACGCGAACTGTTCATCGGTGGCCACGTTCGGCACGATCGGCGTGCCGCCGGGCGTGGGATCCGACGCGGGCGCGCCGGGCGTGACGTACCCGGCGGTGGTCACGACCGGGGTGTTGTCGTTCGCCTTGCCGGTCGTCTCGGTGGGCACGTCCACGCTCGTGACCGGAGGAATCAGGGCGGGGTTCGTGATGGGGTTGCCCTGGCTGTCGACGGGGTTCGTGACGCTGGTGTTGGGGTTGTTGTCCAGGACGGGCGTGAACACGGTCACGCGCACGAACTGGCGGTCGGTGGCCGCCGCCTTGCCGTCTTCGGTCACGGTGCTGCCGTTCGCGTAGCCGTTGCCGGGCGTGACGAGCGGATCGGCGCCCTGCGTGCCGGTCACGGTGCCCACCGGGCTCGCGCCGAACACGCTCGCCGGCGTGATCAGGGTCGGATCGGTCGGCAGCGTGACGACCTGCACGATCTTGATCACGCCCTCGTCGGTGCCGGGGGTCGCGGGATCGTCGGCCAGGACGGTCACTGTGCTGCCCGCCACGATCTCCGCCCCGCGGCTGCCGTCAGTGTTCAGGCGGTAGTACTTGACGACCTCGCCCGAAGCGCTGCCGGTCGTGTCGGCGTTCAGGATGATTCCCAGCGTGACGTTCCCGTTGTTCACCAGCGAGTAGTTCGTGGCAATCTGCTGACCGGGCACCGCGCCGGACGTGACCACGGTGGTCGTGCTCAGGTCATTCTGGGTGCCGCCGTCGGTGGTGCCGTCCGAGTACGTGACGTCGAAGGCGGGCTTGGGCAGCACGACCGTGGACACGGTGTTCGACGGGCTGCTGATGTTCTTGGTCGGATCCGTGGGGTTGTTGGGATCCGGGAACTCGGCGCTGGCGGTGTTCGTGATGGTCGTGCCGGCCAGAGTACCGGCGGCGCTGGCCGAACCAGCGGCGAGGGCGGCCATCAGGACGAGTAGGGCGGGAGCTTTTTGCATGGGATCCTCCAGAACAGGGGCGGAGTCGGGTATGAACGGGCTCCGCCTGTGTGGGCCGGAGGCAGGGGGAAGGGAATTACTTGACCTGGATGCGGTAGCCGAGCTTCACGGTGGCCTGCGCGCCAAGTTCAGCGACGTACCAGCGCACGGCGGTGTACTCGCCGGGTTTCACCTCCACCTGCTTGGTGACGCTCTTGCCGTTCTCGGTGACGGTGACGCTCTTCATCAGCGGGGCGGGGGCGAAGGTCTTGCCATCGATGGAGTATTCCGTGCGGGTGACGGGCAGTCCGGCCTCGGGCGCCATGTAGAAGGTGTTTTTGGGGACGGGTAGCGTGACCGGGAGGTTCATGACGGCCTTCGTGCCCGTGTTCTTCACCGTGACGACCTGGCTCAGGACGTCGCCTGGAAGCACGTTGCCCGGGTTGGGCACGAGCTGCTCGGTGGTCTTGCCATCGGCCTGCACGCTGTGAACGGCGAACAGCGTCAGGTTCAGGACGATCGGATTGGCCGTCTGGGCCAGAACCGTGCCCAGTCCAAGGGCGGCGAGTAACGCGGGGGTAAGGGGTTTCATGACTGTCTCCTTCGGGGGGCAACGCTGGGGATGACGACGACCTTCCGGCTCTGGTCGGCACGGGCCAGAACTGGAAATACGCTACGAATCAGGTTCTTACCAATTGCTTACGGAACCTTCATTTTTGGGGGAAATTCGTCGTGAGGCTCGCAACAGGCAAAAATGTAATCGATTTCGAAATTAACGCTGTCGTCAGCCATCTGATCGCCGGTCAGCTGGCCTATTGCTGGTGATTCAGGGCGGTGTGGTCAGCGCACGTTGCTGGACGAGCACGCGGAACCTCCCACGACCAAACGGTGGAGGTCGAGTCCAGGGGAAGGCTCCTGCTCAAGGCGGGTGGATTGGGCAGAGCGGGTGACGGTCATAGCAAGAGAAGGAAGCCCTCACACCTCTACGGCGGCCTCCGCCCTGCCAATCACAGCAGCGATAACTGACGCTGCCGTGTGGCAAGTGAAGTCTTTTCCCTGCTGCCCAGCGCCATGGTCGAGCAGGCTCGGCGGCCCTAGGTCGGTGACATCACTCCTTGGACATCTGGCCGCGCCTATACACGCCTGCGTTCAGTTCAGGGGAGGGATTTCGTTGGTCGGCGCTGGCGTGCTCTGATCGGCTGGGGGCACGGCGTCCGGCGGCAGGGGATCCTGCGTGGACTCCGTGGGTGTACCGGTGTTCGGCGCGGGCGATGGGTCGGTCGTGCCCTGATCTGTCGGCAGCGCTTCGGGCGGCGCGGCGTCGACGATCGCGGAGTCCGCCGGCACCGTATCGGTTGATGGAGTCACGGTGTCGGCCGGTGGCGCGGTGTCCATCAGGGTGGAGTCGGGCGCTGGGGCGACGTCCGGCGTGACGGTACCTGGATCGACGGTGCCCGGGTCTGTCACGGTCGAATCGGTCGAGGTGGGATCAGCTGGAACGGGCTCCACGGGTGTAGCGGTCGACGGGTCAGGGGTGATGGTGCTGGCATCCGGCGTGGCGTCCTGGGTGGCGGCGGCCGGTTCGGGTGCGGGGGTGGACTCCGGCGCGGGCGGGCGGCGGCGCGTGAAGAACCCGCCCTGCTGCCCACTGCCGTCGCGGGCGACGGGTTCCTGATCGGCCTCGGCCGTGCGGAAGGCCATGTCCACCTGCCGGATGGTGCGGTACGCGATTCCGGCGGGCTCCTGAAACCTGACAGGCGTTTGCCCCTGGAGCGCGCCGGCGACCGCCTGCTGCCACACCGGGGTGGGCACCACGCCGCTGTAGGCCCACGTGGGCAGTGTGCCGCCATCCTGCTTGCCCACCCACACGGCGCCCGCGACGGTCGGCGTGACCCCGGCGAACCACAGGTCCTTGATGTCGTTGGTGGTGCCGGTCTTTCCGCCGACTGGCCATCCGGGAATCAGCGCGCGGGTGGCCAGGCCTCCCTGCGACTCGCTCAGGTCGTTCACCACGCCCCGGATCATGTCCAGCCCCAGGAAGGCCGTCTGGGCGTCCCACACGCGGTGCGCGGCGGGGGCCGGGCGGGCGTATAGCACCTTGCCACGCGCGTCCTCGACCGTGCGGACCAGGCTGGGCGCGTAGTACAGGCCGCCGTTCGCGAAGGCGGCGTACGCCTCGGCCATCTGCAGGGGGCTGGCCTCCAGCGTGCCGATGGTCAGCGAGAGCCCACCCTGATCGGGGGGGGTGAGGCCCAGTTCACGCAGTTTCGCCTCGAAGGTCGGCACGCCGATCTCCTGCCCGATCCGCACGGTCGGCAGGTTCAGCGAGTGGTCCAGGGCGTAGCGCATGGTCACGTAGCGCCCGGTCCACCGGCCATCGTAATTCTGCGGCTGGTAGTCGTTGTTCGTCAGCGGCGAGTCCAGCACCGTGTCGCTCTGCTTCCAGCCCTTTTGCAGCGCCAGCGTGTACAGCAGCGGCTTGATGGAACTGCCCACCTGCCGCCGCGCCTGCGTGGCATTGTTCCAGTCGCTGGCCCGCCCGCCCGTGAGCTTCTGCCCGACCAGGGCCAGCACCTCGCCGTTCACGGGACTGACCAGCGCAATCCCCAGGGTCGCGCCGTCCGGGAGCTGGGCGTTCAGGCTGGCCTGCTCCGCCGCCTGCTGCGCGGGCACGCTCATGCCGGTCACGATCCGCCCGCCCCCGTACAGCGCCTTGCGCCCGATGATCGGCAGCAGTTCCTTCTCGACCGCCTGTAGATAATGCTGGTATGCGTACTTCGGGCCGTCCTGCGCCTCGAAGGCCGTGATGTTCTCCTGCAGGCGTTCTGGGCGCTCCAGGATGGCGCTGCGTACCGTGCCGTCGTCGTTCCAGCCGATCCGCCAGCCCGCCGGGTAGATCGGCGTCTTCCACGCCTCGTTCGCCTGCGCCTGCGTCACGCGGCCGTCCTCGACCATGCGTGCCAGCAGATCCTTCATCAGCGGGCGGTATTCCTTGAACTCCTTGTAGCGGCGATTCGGCGCAGGAATGATGGTCGCCAGGTAGACGCTCTCCGCGAGGTTCAGATCCGCCGCGTTCTTGTGGAAGTACGCGTGCGCGGCCGTACCGGCCCCGACGATGTCGCTGCGCCCGCCATCGCCCCAGTACACGATGTTCAGGTACGCGTTCAGGATCTTCTGCTTGTCGTAGGTGCGGTCGAGCTGGTAGGCCAGCACAGCTTCCTTGAACTTGCGTTCCGGCGTGCGGGCCGCGTGCAGATCGGCCAGCAGCGTGTTCTTCACGACCTGCTGCGTAATCGAGCTGCCCCCCTCCAGGTCGTTCTTCAGCAGGCCCTTGAGCAGCCCGCGCGCGATGCCGATGTAATCCACGCCGTGATGCTCGTAGAAGCGCCGGTCTTCACTGGTCACCACGGCCTTTTGCAGCGGCGCGGCGATCTGGCCCAGCGGCACGAGGTTGCGGTTCACGCCGCCCGACGAGTCCAGGCTGGGCGTGAGGGTACCGACCAGGGTGCCCGTGCGGTCGTACACGCGCGTCTGGCCGCTGAATTCCAGCACGTCCAGATCGGACACGCTGGGCAGGTCGCGGCCCCACGCATACCACAAGCCACCCGCGCTGCCCAGCGCCACCATCAGCAGGACGCCCAGACCGGTCAGCCATTTCACCCTTGCCACTCTACCGGGCGGTCATGTGAGCCGTCCGGTCGGACGTCACCCTCGGGAGCCTGGGGTCGCATACAGAACCACACGCCGTCAGTCTGCCCGGCCGCGTCCCGCCGTGCGTCCACCGTAAGCATGAGAAGCCGCCAGCCAGTAGCATGACCGCGGAATTCCTATGCCCAGCCCGCTGACCGCTCACACCGACGCCCTGCTGCGGCCCATCGTCCGCGCGGCCGGGCAGGCGATCGCCGACTACGCCATGATCGAGGCCGGTGACCGCGTGATGGTCTGCGTGAGCGGCGGCAAGGACAGCTACACCCTGCTCGACGTGCTGCTG
This sequence comes from Deinococcus sp. KSM4-11, assembly GCF_004801415.1. Lineage (NCBI taxonomy): Bacteria > Thermotogati > Deinococcota > Deinococci > Deinococcales > Deinococcaceae > Deinococcus > Deinococcus sp. KSM4-11. The sequence continues at coordinate 131,747 of NZ_SSNX01000008.1, forward strand.
CACCTTCAGCGTGTGGCGCCCATCGACTTCGAGCTCGTCGCCGTGAACCTCGACCAGGGCCAGCCGGGCTTCCCGGTCGAGGTGCTGCCGCGCCACCTGCGTGACCTGGGCGTGACACACGACGTGATCCGCCAGGACACCTACTCGGTCGTGAAGGAGAAGGTGCCTGAGGGCAAGACCACCTGCGCGCTGTGCAGTCGGCTGCGCCGGGGCGCGCTGTACGCCCACGCCCGCCGGATCGGGGCCACGAAAATCGCTCTAGGGCACCACCGCGAGGACATCCTCGAAACCTTTTTCATGAACCTCTTCCATGGCGCCCGCCTGAAAGCCATGCCTCCCAAGCTCCAGTCCGACGACGGCACGAACGTCGTGATTCGCCCCCTCGCCTACGTGCCCGAGGCGTCCATTGCGGCCTATGCGCTGGCCCGCGCGTTCCCGATTATTCCCTGCGACCTGTGCGGCTCGCAGCCGAACCTGCAACGCGAGGTCGTGGGGCGGATGCTGGCCGACTGGGAACGCGAGCAGCCCGGCCGCTCGAACACCATGCTGCGCGCCCTAGCAAACGTGGACGCCAGCCACCTGCTCGACGGCGATCTGTTCAACTTTACGGAGCTGAGCGCGGTGGGGCAGAGGGCGGCTGGGCCTGACCCCGCAGTGCTGGCCGGCCTAGACGAATTGCCGATGCTGGGGTAGCGAGACCTGCCTAGCGGAAGTCCGACTAGAGGCAGGGAGTGGGAAGCACAGGTCTTCGCCTCCTCAGTCGTAATACGCCGGCAGCATCTTTAGCCCTTCCCACTGCGCCGTATCGTGCCCGAAGATGACCAGCCCGATCTGCTCGCGCTCTACCAGATCGAGCAGCTTGATGGTGCTGGCCCGCACCGCTTCGGCGTCTGGGTTGCTCCCGTCGTCCTGCGGCTCACGGGTAAACCCCACGGCGAAGGGCACCGCGTCAACCGTCAACAACACGGCCCCCGTGTTGGGCAGTCGCACCACCACCGATTGATGCCCCGGCACGTGGCCGCTCGTCTCGACCAGCTCCAGCCCCGGCAGCAGTTCCGTGTCTCCGTCTATCAGCCGAATGCGCTCCACTGGCTGATCCCATTGGGATCGAAGAGGAGCAAAACGCGGATTGGTCGCCGCATCCAGATGATGCACCCGCTGAACGACATAATTCGCCTTCGTGAACGCTGCGTGTCTTCCAGCGTGATCAATATCGTAATGCGTCGAGATGACCGTATCGATATCGTCCGGTGTCAACCCAATGCCTGCCAACTGCTCGATAACGTCCTGCCCATTCTTAAAATCCGATGCTTCTTCAGGCAGAACCTCGGGCAAACCGGTATCAATCAGAATGTTTCTGCCGTCATCCGTCTGCACCAGAGAGCAGACAATCGGGATGTGGTATTCGGGCATGATTCCAACCTGCATCAGATAAAGACGCGTCACGGCGCTCTGGGTCATAGGTTCCCCCTGATATCGAATGTACGGTTTTACTTACGAAGACGCGGTGATTTAAGCCTGTGCATGCCCATGCTCTGCCGTGGCTGACGCCGGCATTCATATCGTTTCTGAATAGAGCCTGCAGGAGAGGCATGTACCAGTCGTGGCCGGGAAACGGTCTTGATGCCCCTGTGGTGCCTGTGTACCTCGATTCGGGAATGAAATCTGATTCGTTGTCAGATCAACAAATCCTCCTGCAGCGTTCGCTTCAACTGTGGCCGACCGTCGCCGTGCCCAGACCGAGCGCGACGTAGACCCCGCCGGTCACATACTTCTGTCGCCGGGCAAACAGGCGGTTCCCCCGCAGTTTCCGGCCGACGCTGCCTGCCAGCAGGGCATATGTGGAATCGCTGACCGAGGCGAGCGCCAGGAACACTAGCCCCAGCGTGAGGGTCTGTATCCACACCGGCCCGCGCGCCGGGTGCACAAACTGCGGCAGGAAGGCCAGGAAGAAGATGGCCGTCTTGGGGTTCAGGGCGTTCACGGTGGCACCCTGCCAGAAAATCCGCGAGAGCGGCTGGGCAGGCGGCAGGGCCACGTCCACCACCTCATCTCTGGCCAGCAGTGTGCGCACCCCGAGGAAGATCAGGTACGCCGCGCCGGCGAATTTCAGGACGCTGAACAGCAGGGCAGAGGACAGCACCAGCGCCGACACCCCCAGCGTGGCCGCGAACACGTGCACCAGCCCGCCCGTCTGCACGCCCAGCGCCGACACCAGTCCCGCCCGGCGGCCCTGCTGCATGGATCGCGCCACGATGTACAGGACGCTCGGCCCTGGAATCAGCAGCAGCGCCAGGGCCGCCACCGCGAAGGTCAGGAGGGTCGGCAGCTCAGGCATGAAATCGCCTGCGACGCACGGACGGTGAAAGGGTCAGGGCACAGGGCACGGTGGTGTCATCCTCCCATGTTTAAGGTGAGGCGAAGGCCTGAAGCGTATCCCTACTTCTCCTCGTCCGGGTAGACCTTCAGCTCGGTCATGTGGGCGCGGTCAGGCCGGGTTAGGGCGTGGGCCACACTCTTGGCGAGGCCGCGCGGGTCGATCATGGTCTCCCATTTCAGGCCGTCGTCGCGGTTGGCGGGCGTGTCGATGGCCCCCATGGGGTAGAGCACCATGCCACGCACGCCCTTGGCCTTCAGTTCGTCGTGCAGGCTCAGGATGTAGGCGCTCAGGGCGGCCTTGCTGGCGGTGTACAGGGCCGCCTTGGGGCCGGTCATGCGGGCGGCCTGTCCGGCGCTGACCCCCAGGATCAGGCCGTCCTTGGATTTGAGCATGTGCGGCAATACGCCCTGCACCGCGTGGAACAGCGAGAGCATGTTCGCGTCGAACATCTTGCGGTAGTCGTCAGTGGTGGCCTTCTGCACGTCCTGCATGGCGAAGGCCCCAACAGTGTGCACCAGAACATCCACCTTCACCTTGCGGAGTTCATCGACGGCGCTGTCCTGGGTCAGGTCGAGGTCGAGCACTTCGGTGGCGGGGAAGCGGTCGGCGGCGCGGGCCAGGGAGTCACCGCGCCCGACGAGCACCATCTGCGCGCCAGCATCTTCCAGTTCCTGGGCAATGGCGGTGGCCAGGGCGCCGCCTGCCCCCGTGAGCATGACTGTGGAGGAGCCGAGGTTCGCCATGCCTACAGCCTACCGGGGCGTGGGCTTCAGGAAGCCTTCATGAGCGCTCAAAGCGGCAGCCAGATCAAGTGAAGGTATTGACCTTCACTTGATCTGGGGCAAGCCGACTGGAAGAGCTCGCAGAGAGCGAGTCGCCGTCACCGACAGCGGTTGGGGTGGAGCCCAGGGGGTGCCGTTGACCCCTGGGTGGAATGGAACACCGCTGTCAGCGGTTCAGCGCGGCGGCCCGGACGTCGGCCCACTCGCCCACCCCGAGCACGAATGGCCGTGCCTGGATGGGCGTGGTGACCTCCGGCCCATCCGGCGCGAGGTACACGTCCACCTCGCTGCGAATGCCGAATCCCTTCGTGGCGGGGTACGTGCCGGGTTCCACGGTCACGCACAGGCCCGGCGTGAGGGTGCGGGTGTCGTGCGTCTCGTAATCGTCGAGGTTCGCGCCCGCACCGTGGATGGTGACGCCCAGGTCGTGCCCGGTGCGGTGCAGGAAGTACGGATTCCAGGTTCCGCCCATCGCGTCGCGCGCCGCGCGGTCGCCCATCCAGCCCTGAAGGCGGCCCCAGCCGTCCTGCGCGTAGGCGTCCCGGATCACCTTCAATGCAGCGTCGCGCGCTCCGGCCACGGCGGCCCAGGCGTCTGCATACTCCGCATCCGGCTGGCCCGCATGCGCGACCCATGTCACGTCCGCGAAGGGCCGTCCCGGTTCCTGTGCCCACAGGTCGATCAGCACGCATTCACCCGGCTTCAGTGTGGCGTGCAGCTCAGCGCTGGGCTCGTAGTGGCTGTCGGCGGCGTTCACGCCGAAACTCACGTTCACGGGATGCCCGGCGTCCATGCCCGCCGCCGCGATGCGCTCCATGATCACGGCCTGCGCGTCCAGTTCCGTGACCGGCTCGCCGGCCTTCAGGCGGTCGTGGATCAGCTCGAAGGCGGCGTCTTTCGCGTCCATCAGCACATCCACCGCGCGGCGGTGCGCGGCCAGATCGTCCGGCGACCACGTCAGGAACGCCTGCAGTAGGTCGGCGCTGGTCAGCACCTCGGCCGCGCCCGCTGCCCGCACGCGCTCCAGGGTGCCGGCGTCCACACGGCCCACGTACGGCACTTCACCGCCAGGACTGTATTCCATCGCCACGCGCTTTCCCGCCACCACGCCGCGCAGCGCTTCGTCCAGCTCGGCGTGGGCCCCGAAGGGCCGCAGCTCTGCTCCCCAGTCCTGGGTGATGCTGCGCCACGTGCCGCCCTCGATGTGGTTGTGCAGCACCACGGCCTGCCCCTCGCGCGGCACCCACACGAAGAACCGGCGGGTCAGGAACGCTCCGGACGGCATCCCCAGCACCGTGGCCGCGTGCGGGTTCAGGCCCCGGAAGTCGTACACCAGCCAGCCGTCCAGGGTCGTGGCGGCCAGCGCCGCCTGCATGCGCGCAATGGGTGAGGTCATGGAACGCAGGGTAGCGTCCGGGGCCAGGAGGGTCAGTCGGACGAACGGACGGGGTTCGGGCTCCTGGGCGGGAGCGTCCGCACCAGGGCATGCGCGCGGGCCGAGGCGAGATTCCACCCACGCAGGCCGGGCACGGCGTCGTAGCGGTCGTGGAGGTCGTCGATCACGACCTGCCGGAACCCGGTCGCGGAGCCGCGCGTCAGCACGTCCAGGTTGGCGACGATCAGCGGCACACTGCCCGGCCCCAGGCGCAGCAGTTCGAGCACGTCGGCCCGCTGCGGCGAGCTTCTCAGGTCGTTCGTGACGCTGGCCGTCTGGCGGTGCACGTTCACGCGGGCGATCAGCGCGGCCGGGTCGAGGGCCGTGGTACCCAGCAGCACCGAGTAACCCAGAAGCAGCGCCGGGAACGCGAAGTGCCGCACGTCGCCTCGCCACAGGCCGCGCGCCAGCCACGCCAGGGTGAACACCACCCACATCAGGAAGGCCGCGCCCAGCACGCGGATCTCGCTCAGGCCGTAGGCGAGCGTGTACAGCCGCCAGCGGTTCGCGGCACTCAGGATCACCAGCGCCAACGGCAGCAGCACCGCGAGGTTCAGCAGCCGGTACGCCAGTCCGGTACGCACGTCCGGGCGGGTCAACGCGAACGCGCCCAGCAGTACGCTCAGCGTGAGGAAGGCCACGGTCATCAGCTCTCCGAATCCCTGGCGGATGTATGTGGCGAAGGTCAGGCCGTCCGGCAGGTGACCGCCACTCAGGAAGTACGGGAGCTGCGTGACCACGAAGGCCACGAACAGCGCCGAGAGGGCGCCGAGCGGCAGGCCGGTCTCGACCAGCCCCAGCCGGGGGCGGGCAGTCACGTCCGGGATCAGGGTGGGCCGTAGGCTGAGCACCGCCGGGTAGAGCAGGCCGCCCGCGAAGGCCACCCACAGGGCCAGCGTGAAGCCGCTCTGGAACACGCCGTCCACATTCCAGGTGAACAGGCGGGAGAGGAGGCTCCCGAAGCCCTGATCCGCGCGGCCCAGCAGGCTGCCGAAGACCAGCAACACCGGCAGGGTCAGGGCGACCCCGATCCCGGCCCGCGTGACCGCGCCGCCCTGCCGGGGCTGTACGCGCGCCCAGGGGAAGCGTTCCAGCAGCGCCAGCGGGCCGTACGCGAGCCGCAGGCCCGCCGTGAACAGCGCCCCGACCAGGTGGCCCACCCCCGCGCCAGACAGGCCAGGAAAGCGCAGGAAGGCCGCGCCCAGCAGCAGCGCGGTCAGCAGGCCCAGGCTGTCCAGCGCCGCCAGGCCCGGGGGCACACCCCGCAGCGTGAAGCCCACGGCGAAGGCCACGGCCACGCCCAGCAGGGTCAGGCCTTCCGGACTGGGTGCGGCCCCCTTGCGCGCGGCGCCCCACACGCCCACGCCGCCGAACAGGACGGTCAGCAGCGCCAGATTCAGGCCCACCCCCGCGCCCTGCGTGAGCAGGTGCGCGGCCAGCCCCAGGCCCAGCGCCGCCAGCAGGGGAAAGGCGGCGCGGGCCGGACGTTCCGGCACCCTGACCTGGACGGGGGCGGATGGGTCACGCGGGGCCAGCAGGTCGACCTGGGTCATGCGTCAACCGTACTCATGAACGGCTCAGGTGACGTCCACCGGAAGGTGCAGCCCTCCTCAGCCCCCGCGGGCGAAGCGGCGTTCCAGGGCACGCTGCACGAGTTCGAGCAGGCTGCTGATGGCCCAGTAGATCAGCGCGGCGGCCAGATACGGCCCGAAGGGCTCGAAGGTGCGCGCGATCACCAGTTGCGCGCTGCGCAGCAATTCCACGACCGTGATCACGCTGACCAGCGACGTGTCCTTCACCAGCCCGATCAGGGTGTTGCTCAGGCTGGGCAGCGCCACCCGCGCGGCCTGCGGCAGCACGATCAGCCGCATGGTCTGCGAGGGGCTCAGGCCCAGGCTGGTCGCCGCCTCCCGCTGCCCCTTGGGAATGCTCAGGATCGCCGCACGGATCGTTTCCGAGAGGTACGCGGCGGCGTTCAGGGTCAGGGCGATGATGCCGCCCGCCACCGGATTCAGGGTGATGCCCAGGCTGGGCAGGCCGTAGTAGATGACGAAGATCTGCACCAGCAGCGGCGTGCCCCGCATGAAAGACACGAACAGACTGCTCAGGCCACGCAGGAACGCGAAGCGCGAGAGCCGTGCCAGGGCCACCAGGAAGCCCAGCGGCAGGCCCAGCAGCATGGCGGCCAGCGCGAAGCCCAGCGTGACCGGCGTGGCGGCCAGCAGGGTCGGCAGGGATTGGACGGCGCTGTGCACGACCACTTGCAGTTGCTCGGTGTTCATGGCGTCTCCGGGGGGACAGGGTTCACCCCTCCCCAGTGTGCGGGGAGGGGCGACCGGCAGGGCTCAGGCCCGGTTCAGGGTTTGCTGACGTCCTGCCCGAACCACTGGCGGCTGATCTTCGCGTACGTGCCGTCAGCCTTGAGTTGCAGCAGCGCCCGATCCACGGCCGCCTTCAGGCTGGTATTGGCCTTCTTCATGGCGATGCCGACGGGTTCCGGATCGCCGATCACGCCCGCGCCACGCACCGGCAGGTTCTGGGACTTGATCAGGTACCCGACCAGCAGGCGGTCGTTGAACGCGGCGTCCAGGCGGCCGGCCGCGAGATCCGCGAGGTACTCGGGCGCGCCGGGGTAGGTGACCACGTTGATGCCGCCCGCGTCACGGAGCTGCTTCTCGAAGTTGCTGCCCAGGCCCACGCCCACGCGCTTGCCGCTGAGGTCGGCCAGCGTCTTGGGTGCGAAGCTGCCGGCCTTCTTCACGATGATCTGCGGGCTGGAGTACGCGTAGGGCGCGCTGAAGCCGATGGTCTTCTGCCGCTCGGCGGTGATGCCGACCTGGTTGACGATCACGTCGTACTTGTTCGCCTGGAGCCCGGCCAGGATGCCGCTCCACTCGGTCAGGACGAACTCGGCCTTCAGGCCCAGCTTGGCAGCTACGGCCCTGGCGATGTCCACGTCGAAGCCAGTCAGGGTGCCGCCGGCGTCCTTGTAGGTGAAGGGCGCATAGGTGCCCTCCATACCGATCTTCAGTACGCCCGGGGTCAGGGTGCTGGGCGCGGTGGCGGCCGAGGCGTTCAAGCTGGCGGCGAGGGCCAGGGCGGAAATCAGGATCAGGTGTTTCATAGGGCTCCTTGTGACAATGGGGACGTCCACCCCACAACGTATTAGTGTACCAAATCTGTCAACTGACGAGTCCAGTCCGGCGCCCGCCGCGATCTACGCCAGCGGTACGGTTGCCCCGCCCCCGCGCCCCTACACTCCGGGCATGGCCTTCCCGGACATCCGCTCGTTCATGCGCCTGCTCGAAGACCGGGGCGAACTCGTGCGCGTCACGGCGCCGGTCAGCCGCGATCTGGAGATCACCGAGATCGCCGACCGCCTGGTAAAAAGAGGCGGCCCCGCGCTGCTGTTCGAGAATGTTCTGGACAGCGCCTACCCGGTCGCGATCGGCCTGCTGGGCACGCGGGAGCGGGTGGCCCTGGCGCTGGGGGTCAGGGATCTGGACGATCTCGCCGCGAAGGTGCGCAACCTGATCGACCTGTCCGGGGGGGGCAGCCGGCTGGGCCTCCTGAGCAACGTCACCAAGCTGCGTGACGCCATGAACCTCCCCCCACGCCGCGTGCGCCACGCCCCGGTGCAGCAGGTCGTCTGGCGCGGCGATGAGGTCGATCTGGGCAGGATCCCAGTGCTGCAGTGCTGGCCGCTCGACGGCGGCCCCTTCGTCACATTGCCCTTGGTGATCACCAGAGATCCGGAGACGGGCGAGCGGAACATGGGCATGTACCGCATGCAGGTCATGGGCCGGAACACCACCGGCATGCACTGGCAGCGGCATAAGACCGGCACGCGGCACCTGGAGAAGGCGAAGGCACGCGGGCAGAAGCTGGAGGTCGCCGTGGCCATCGGCGGCGACCCGGCCCTGATCTACGCGGCGACGGCGCCCCTGCCGCCCGTGCCCGGCCTGGACGAGTTCGCCCTGGCGGGATACCTGCGCGGTCAGCGCTATCCCGTGGTGCGGGGGATCACCGTCGATCTGGACGTGCCCGCCAACGCTGAATTCGTCCTTGAGGGCTACGTCGATCCCGCCGAGGACTGGGTGGTCGAGGGGCCCTTCGGCGACCACACGGGTTTCTACACCCTGCCCGACCTGTACCCACAGTTCCACGTCACGGCCGTCACCATGCGCGAGAACCCCGTCTACCCGGCGACCATCGTGGGTCGCCCGCCCATGGAGGACGCGTACCTGATCGAGGCGTCCGAACGCCTGTTCCTGCCTGCCGCGCAGCTCATCATCCCCGAGATCGTCGATTACCACATGCCACCCGCCGGGGTCGCCCACAACCTCGTGGTCGTGTCGATCCGGAAGACCTATCCAGGGCAGGCGTACAAGGTCGCCAACGGCCTTTTCGGCCTGGGCCAGATGATGTTCGCCAAGGTGATCGTGGTGGTAGACGAGGACGTGAAGGTCAGCGAGTTCGACGCCGTGTGGCGTGAGGTCACCCGGAAAGCTGTACCGGGCCGCGACACCCTGACCACGCGCGGCCCCATCGACGTGCTCGACCACAGCAGCCGGGGCTGGGGCTACGGCGGCAAGCTGATCATCGACGCGACCACCAAGCGGCCGGAGGAAGTCGGGAGCGCGGCCAGTTCCCGCGACGAGCAGGCGGGAGACCTCGCGCCAGAGACCTTCCAGCCTCGCGCCAGCACCGACCTCCCGACGTTCGACGGCGTGCTGGCCCAGCGGCAGACGGAGGACGGCTACTGGTTCGTCGCGCTGCACAAGACCCGGCCCGGTCAGGCCCGCGACCTCGCCACCACCCTCGCCGCGCACCCCGCCGCGCGCGGCATCCGCCACCTGCTGATCGCCGACGGCGAGACGGACGTGCAGAATCTCCAGGACGTGTGGTGGACGATCTTGAACAACATCGACGCCGAGCGCGACGTGTGGGTCGAGGGCCACCTGCTCGCGTGGGACGGCGCGCGCAAGCTGCCCGAGGAGGGCTTCGTGCGCCCGTGGCCGCCGAAGATCACCATGTCACCCGAGATCGTGAACCGGGTGGCCGCCCTGTGGCACGTTTACGGCCTGCCAGAGCAGTGGCGCTGAGAGACGGTGGTCTTTATTTGCAACTCGGAGAGTTCGCGTTGAACGAGAACAGGCACGCAAACACATTGACGGCGAAATAGCCGACGACGATGGTCACGGGGAGCAGGATCAGGTGAACCGTCAGGAGGCCGTTCTGGACGTCGGCCGATCTCTGGATGGCCTGCTGGCAGGCTTTCAGCGCCACCTCGGCCCCGAACTTCCGGACGTCGGCCGCGCGCACGGCCCCACCCTGGCAGTCCGTGAAGGTCATCGCGGTCTCGTCCGGCGTCTGTGCATTGAGCTGCTCGACCGGCAGCTTGGTGGCGAGCGTGTAGCCCGCGCCACCGGTAACCATGATCGTCTGCGGCCCCGAGGCTGTCTGCGCCGTGGTCGGAGCGCAAGAGGCCAGCAGCATCGTCATGCTGAACAGGAAGGGGACGGTCTGTTTCAAGGAAACCTTCGGATCACCGGAGTGTAGAGAAGGAGCACAGATCCGACACGCTCAAGTCAGCGCCAGGGCAAGGCCTCAGTCCGTCAGATCCTCCCGCCGGTTCACGTTCCGGAAGAATCGGGCGTCAAGCCCGGCAACGAACACCGTCTGTCCCTCCGGCGCGGCGAGCCTGAGCCGGCGCTCCCCGGCGTCGAGCAGCGCCGTGATGTGTGGTGACAGCGCCGTGTGGTACAGCGCTGCGAGTGGTTGCGGCCTGTGCTCACCGTCCAGCGCAAGGATCGCCAGCGCGTTTGGCGTGCGGGCGCCAGCCAGGGCCGTCCAGTACGCCGGGGTCAGATGCGGCGTGTCCACGCCCGCGAAGGCCACCCAGCCGGGCGGGGCGGCCCTGAGCGCGGCCTCCAGGCCAGCCAGCGGGCCCTGGCCGGGGCGGGTGTCGGGCACCTGACGCCAGCCGTTCAGGGCGTACCTGCCGGGCTGGGCGATCAGTAACCTGCCCCCACACCTCTCCAGGCTCGCGGCGACGTGTTCCAATAGAGTCTGGCCATCCACCACGGCCAGGGCCTTGTCGCTTCCGTAGCGGCTGGATTGTCCGCCGGCGGTGATCGCCGCCGTGAGGACCAGGTCACCCACGCGGGCCGCTCAGGCGTTCGGTCTGCCGGATCAGCCACGTCACGGCGCGCAGCAGGGGCCGGTCGAAGGGTGGGTACGAGAGGCGTACGGGGCTGCGGCGTGGTTCGTGCAGCACGGCGCGCAGGTGGCTGAAGGTGCGGAAGCCGTGCTCGCCGTGGTAGGCGCCGGTGCCGCTCGGGCCCACCCCGCCGAAGGGCAGATTGGGGTTGCTCAGGTGAATGACCGTGCCGTTCAGCACCAGACCGCCGCTGGTCGTCTGGGCCCGGATCCGCGCCAGCGCGCGGGCGTCCTCGGCGAAGGCGTAGAGCGCCAGCGGTGGGTCGCGCTGCCGGATGAAGTCCAGCGCCTCGTCCAGCGTGGCGTAGGTCAGGATCGGCAGCACCGGGCCGAATAGCTCTTCTTGCATGAGCGGCATGTCCGGCGTGACGTCCGTGACGACCGTGGGGGAGATGAAGCGTCCGGCGGGATCGAACACCCCCCCGAGCGCGATCCGGGCACCCAGGGTCACGCTCTGGCGTGTGAGGCGTTCCAGGCGTTCGACGCTGGGCGCGTCCACCATCCGCCCGTAATCTGGCCCGGCGCGTACCCGGCCCGGCTCCCCGTACCGCCGGGCAATCACGTCCTTGATGGCGTCTACGAGGGTGTCACGCGATGCGGCCGGCACCAGCACGTAGTCCGGTGCGACGCAGGTCTGCCCGGCATTCATCAGCTTCCCGTAGGCGATCCGCTCGGCCGCCACGGGCAGATCCGCCGAGGCGTCGATCAGGGCGGGGCTCTTGCCGCCCAATTCGAGCGTCACGCTGGTCAGGTTCGCGGCGGCGGCACGCATGACCTCACGGCCCACCGCGCCGCTGCCCGTGAAGAAGATGTGGTCGAAAGGCAGCGTGGTCAGGGCACGGGCGACCTCCGCGTCGCCCAGCACGACCGTGACCAGTAGGGGATCGAAGGTGCTCTGGATCAGGTCGGCCAGGGCTTGGGCCGTGCGCGGGGCCTTCTCGCTGGGCTTCAGGATCACGGTGTTGCCTGCCGCCAGGCTCGCGACCAGGGGCGAGAGCGACAGATTCACGGGATAATTCCAGGGGCTGAGGATCAGCGTCACGCCGCGCGCCTGGGCCTGGATGCTGCTCCGTACCCCGAGCAGCGAGCGGGGTGTGGGAACCGGGCGCGGGGTCATCCAGGCGGGCAGGTGGCGGACGGCGTGCGCGATCTCCTCCAGCACGGGATGCAGTTCGGTGAGTTCAGCCTCGGCCCGGCTCTTGTGCAGGTCGCTGTGCAGGGCGTCGAGCAGGGAGCGGCGGTGCGAACGGACGGCGTCATGCAGGCGGCGCAGCAGGATCTGCCGCTCTGCAGCACCCGTCTGGGCAGCCGCCCAGCGCCATCCGAGCTGGCGGGCGAACAGGTCGTCCAGATCGGGTGCCGGCGGTGAGGTGAGGCCAGAGGACATGTGAACCTCGCGGGCGTGGTGGCAGGAGAGCGGGTCGGGGACGGCGAGACATCTCATTGTGCACGCCTGGGTGGATCGCCGCTGAACCCGTTGCTGGTCGGCGCACCTGTACGCAACGTTCAGGAACCCGTCACAAAGCAACCGTGGCAACACTCGGCTCATGTGGGCCAGACCACACTGCCAGACGTCACCGTTTCCACCTTTCTGGAGGTCAATTATGTTCAAAGTACTGGCTGTTCCCATGCTGGCCCTGGCCCTGAGCGCGTGCTCCATGTCCATGATGGCCAAACCCACGGATTACACCCTGGGCAAGCAGCCCGCCGGCAATGCCCTGAACTCCAGCGGCACCGTCAGTGTGTCGCACAGCGGCAACATGGTCATGACCACTGCCAAGGTCATGGGCCTCGCCCCGAACACCTATTACGTCGCGCACTACCACCTGCAGGGCGCCGCGAGTACGGACGCCTGCGCCAGTGGCGGCACGCCGATCATGTCCAGCAAGATCGTCGGCATGAGCGACGCCATGGGCATGCTCACCCTGACGGGCAGCGTGGCGGCAGCCGACGTCATGAGCGCCACGTACTTCAACATCCACACTGCCAGCGACGCTGCTGGCACGCCGGCCGACGCCGGCATCAGCTGTACCGCCATCGCCAAGATGATGTAAAGCAGGTACGGATGAAAGCAGGAGGCCGGGTCGATCCGGCCTCCTGTTTGTGTGGTCTGGGAGCGTGGGAAAACCAGTGCCTTACACGCCCAACATGGAGCGGTAGCTGCTGACCCACTGCTCACCCCAGATCAGGGCGATCACCGCGCCCAGCGCGAGGTACGGGCCGAACTTCACGCGGTTCTCGCGCTTCATGGCGAGCTGCGCCACGCCCAGGATCGCTCCGGCGAACACGGCCACGACCAGCGCCACCAGCAGCCACTGGTAGCCGAGGAACGCGCCGATCACGGCCGCCAGTTTCACGTCCCCGAAGCCCATGGCCGAGGCGTCGTACGGCTCCTCCGGCACGGCCACTCCGTCTGCCTCGGCGTCCGGTTCGCGCTTCAGCCACCAGTACAGTCCGGCCACCAGCGAGACGCCCCCGGCGGCGGCCAGCGCGCCCTGCACCATCAGGATCATGCCGGGGCCGGTGCCCGCGCTGCCCAGCACCAGACTGACCAGCAGCCCCCCCAGGGTCAGCCATTCCGGAATGCGGATCACGCGCCGCGCCAGAAGGTTCACCAGGGCGGAGAGCAGGCCCACGCCCGTTCCCCACCACGGCCCCAGCCACGCGCCCGCCAGCAGGCCCAGGCTGATCTGCTGGTACCCGATGGGCAGTTCCGGGTACGCGCGTTCCCGGAAGCGCCGCAGCACCCACGACCCGAACTGGTTGATGGCGACCAGCAGCCCGGCTCCCAGCAGCGCGCCCTGCACCGCGCCCGCGAAATCCGGCAGGGTGCCGACTCCCGCACGCCCGTTCAGGAAGCTGAAGATCAGGCCCAGTGCCACGCCCGGCAGCGTCAGTTCATCGGGAATGGTGAAGGTATCGAGGTCGATGGCGCTGCCCACCAGCAGCAGCGTGAACAGAATCATCAGGCCCAGCGCGCCCCAGCCCACGGTCAGCGGCGGAAACAGCAGCGCGATCACGGCGTAGCCGAGACCCGTGAGGAGTTCCACCACCGGGTAGCGGGTCTTGATCGGGGCCCGGCAGTACCGGCACTTGCCGCCCAGCGACAGCCACGAGAACACAGGCACCAGATCGATGACGGCCAGCCGGTGGTCGCAGTTCGGGCAGTGACTGGGCGGAAAGGCGATGCTCTCATGGCGCGGCAGCCGCCAGATCAGCACATTCGAGAACGACCCCACCAGCAGGCCTAGCACTCCGGCAAAGATCACGATCAGGACGTCGGGAGTCACGCTGGGAGTGTAGGCCGGCGCGCCTTACAGAGAGCTTGCGCGTCACGGAGGCCGCCCTGGACGCATTTTCCTGGCTACCCTTCCCGAGTGTGACTGCTGTATGACCAAGCGGCCGCGGAGCGTCAACTGACCGCCGTATTCCCCCGGCGGGGGCAGCACCGGTTCGCGGAAAAGCTCACACGCGCGGTCACCGGGCAGTCACACGCGCGCCGCACACTGCGGGTACAGGCCGCCCCCGGGCCCCACCCACTCCCGCTTGCCGAGGTGAACCATGACAGACTGCCCCGCCCAGTTCGCTCCCGCCGTTCCCGTGCCGCCCCGGCCGCCCCGCCCGCGCCCGCACGTACCACGCCGTCCGCCCGGCCACCCCCGGCCCCTGTACCTCGGCCGCTGCTGACACCTGACCGCACGGAATCGCCCCGACCACTCGACGGTCGGGGCGTTTCCGTGTGCGTTGGTTCGCTCAGTGCCCTCCGAAATGTCCCAGCTGCGGCACGTTGGGCGTCCACTCGGGTTTCTCCACGACCTCGCCGTAGAGGTCGTACTCGTCGCTGTCCTCGATGCGCGCCCGGACGATGTCCCCGATCTTCACCTGCCCGGCCAGCTCGCCAGCACTCAGGTACACCTGCCCGTCGATGCCCGGCGCGTCCCCTTTGGTGCGGCCGATGAGCTTGGTGCCCGGCTGGTCGTCCTCGTCGTCGTTGAACTCGTCCACGATCACGTCCATGACCGTGCCGACCTTCCCGGCGAGTTTTGCCGCGCTGATGCGCTGCGCGACCTCCATGAAGCGCGCGAGCCGCTCGTCCTTGACGTCCTGCAACACGGGATCAGGCAGGGCGTTCGCGTCGGCCTCGTCCACAGCGCTGTACGTGAACGCCCCCACGCGGTCGAGCTGCGCGTCCTCCAGGAAGGTCAGCAGTTCCTGGAAGTCGGCTTCCGTCTCGCCGGGAAAGCCCACGATGAAGGTCGAGCGGATGACCAGGTCCGGACAGATCTCGCGCCAGCGGCGGATGGTGTCCAGCTGCTTGCCGGCGCCGGGGCGGCGCATGGACTTCAGGATCTTCGGGCTGGCGTGCTGGAGGGGCACGTCCAGGTACGGCAGGATCTTGCCCTGCGCCATGAGTTCCACGATCTTCTCCACGTGCGGGTACGGATATACGTAGTGCATCCGCACCCACGCGCCCATCTCGCCCAGCTTCACGGCCAGATCGGTCAGGTGGGCGCGGACCTGCTCGCCCTGGAACTCGGACTCGCGGTAACGCACGTCCACTCCATACGCGCTGGTGTCCTGCGAGATGACCATCAGTTCCTTGGTGCCCCCGGCGATCAGGCGGTACGCCTCGTAGAGCACCGCGCCCGCGTCCCGCGAGACCTGCAACCCGCGCAGTTTGGGAATGATGCAGAACGAGCAGGTGTGGTTGCAGCCCTCCGCGATCTTCACGTACGCGTAGTGCCGGGGCGTGAGCTTCACGCTGGGCGCGAACACGTCGCCATGCCGGGTGTCCTCGCGCGCGGGCTGTTCCGCCCCGGCGCGCATGCCCGGCGCGGCCACCGGCAGCAGGCCCGTGAAGGCGTCCTGCTCGATGGGCAGCAGGGTGCGCACGTGGCCCATCACGTCGTCCACGGCCTCGGATCCCGTGATCGCCGCGACCTTCGGGTGGCGCTCCATGATCTTCTCCGGGCGCTCGCCCAGGCATCCGGTCACGATCACCTTGCCGGTCGCTTCCAGCGCCTCGCCGATGGCGCTGAGGCTCTCCTCGACCGCCGGGGTGATGAAGCCGCAGGTATTCACGATCACGGCGTCCGCGTCCTCATAGCTGGGCGCGACCTCGTACCCCTCGAAGCGCAGCTGGGTCAGAATCCGCTCGCTGTCCACCAGCGCCTTCGGGCAGCCCAACGAAATAAAGCCTACCCGCCGCCCCGTCTGAGTGCCCGCCTGCGGGGGCTGTACCGTCACGTCCGTCATGTTCCTCCTTATCCCGCGCGCCGCACCCGCAGGTCATGCGGGGGCGCGGCGGTTCCAGCCGGACAGTGTACAGGGCGGGGGCGGGCAGGGGAGAGAGGCAGGTTACAGGGCCAGACGCAATCTTGAGGAACACGATGCCGTGAACCTGCTCCCCGTACACTCCCCTACGTGGGGAATCCTCTGCTGGAATTCGGCATTCTCGTGCTGCTGCTCATCCTGAACGGCTTTTTCTCGGCGTCTGAACTGGGCGTCGTGTCGGCGCGGCGTTCGCGCCTGGAGGCGGCGGCTCAGCGTGGCGAGCGCGGCGCGGGCGCGGCCGCCGCGCTGGGCCGGGAGCCGGGCGCCTTTCTGGCGACCGTGCAGATCGGCATCACCCTGATCGGCACGGTGAGCGCCGTATTTGCCGGCGGCACCCTGACGAGTTATATGGAAGGCCTGCTGCGTCCCGTTCTGGGCGATTCGGCGGGCGCGGCGGCCAGCGTGGCGGTCGTGCTGCTGGTCACGTTCCTGTCGCTGGTGCTGGGCGAACTCGCGCCGAAGAACATCGCTCTACGAAACCCCGAGGCCCTCGCCGCGCGGGTCGCGCCGTTCTTCGCGGGCCTGAGCCGGGTGGCGCGGCCGGTCGTGTGGCTGCTGGACGTGACTACGCGCGGCCTGCTGGCACTGCTCGGCATCCGGGGGCAGCCGCCCGAGGTGATCACCGAGGACGACGTGCGGGCCGTGGTCTCGCAGGCCGCGCAGAGCGGATCGCTCGAACACACCGAGCAGGCGCGGATCTCGTCCGTGCTGCGCTTCAACGACCGCCGCGTGCGCGACCTGATGACGCCGCGCGGACAGGCGGTGACCCTCTCCCTGACGTCCGGCACGCCGGAGGTCGCCGCGCAGGTGCTCGCGGCCGGGCATGACACCTACCCGGTGCGGGATCACGCAGGCGAGATCAGCGGACTCCTGACGGTGCTGGACGTGCTGCGCGCCGTGCAGGGTCAGCAGGAACTGGCCGCGCTGGTGCGCCCTGCGCTCTACCTGCCCGAGGGCGCGTGGGCGGAGGACGCCCTGACCCGCCTGGAACGCGGGGGCACGCGCCTCGCGGTGGTCGTGGACGAGTACGGGGCGTTCAGCGGCCTGATCAGCCTGACCGATCTGCTGTCCGAATTCTCCGGCACCGACACGGCCCTGCCGGACGATGGCCGGCTGGTGCGCCGCGAGGACGGCTCGTATCTCGCGGACGGCGCGCTGCCCATCCACGACCTGCGCGGGGTGCTGCCCCTGCCCGCCCTGCCACGCGAGGACTTCAGCACCCTGGCCGGGTACGTGCTCGCCGTGCTGGGCGACTTTCCACAGGTGGGTACGGTCCTGGACATCGAGGGCTGGACGCTGGAGGTCATGGACATGGACGGCCCGCGCATCGACCGGCTGCTGCTGCGCCCGCCCGCGTCGCCCCAGGCACCAGCCACCGAATCACGCACCCCGACGGGCGCTTAGACCGGCGCGGCCCCCTCCGCTGCGGACGCGGTACACTGCCCGACATCATGAATGCGAAGGTCATTGTCGTCACATCTGGCAAGGGTGGCGTGGGAAAGACCACGACCACCGCGAACATCGGGGCGGCCCTCGCCAAGCTGGGCGAGAAGGTCGCGGTCATCGACGTGGACGTCGGCCTGCGCAACCTCGACGTCGTCATGGGCCTGGAGTCGCGCGTGGTCTTCGACCTGGTGGACGTGCTGGAAGGCAAGTGCCGCATGAGCCAGGCGCTGATCCGCGACAAGCGCGTCGAGAACCTGTACCTGCTCCCGGCCAGCCAGACGCGCGACAAGGACGCCCTGGATCCCGAGGTCTTCAAGGGCGTCGTCCGGGATCTGGTCGCGAACGAGGGCTTCGACCGCATCCTGATCGACTCGCCGGCCGGCATCGAGTCCGGGTTCCGCACCGCCGCCGCCCCGGCCGAGGGCGCGCTGGTCGTCGTGAACCCCGAGGTGTCGAGCGTCCGTGACGCCGACCGCATCATCGGACTGCTCGAGGCGCAGCAGGTCAGCGAGATCCGGCTGGTCATCAACCGCCTGCGGCCCAAGATGGTCGCCTCCGGGAACATGCTCTCGGAGGCCGACATCCTCGACATCCTGGGCGTCAAACCGATTGGCATCGTGCCCGAGGACGAGGGCATCATCGTCTCGACCAACGTGGGCGAGCCCGCCGTGCTCGGCAAGACCCGCGCCGGCATGGCCTTCATGGATACCGCCCGGCGCCTGAAGGGGGAAGACGTGCCGTACCCCAAGTTCGACGACGATGCCGGGTTCATGGCCACCCTGCGCCGCTGGTTCGGGGGCGCCTGAGATGTTCTCCTGGATGAAGCGGGGCCGCACCAAGGAAACCCTGAAAGACCGCCTGGAACTGGTGCTCGCCTACGACCGCGCCCAGATTCCGCCCGGCAAGGTCGATGCCCTGCGCAACGACCTGCTGGAGGTCGTGAAAAGGTACTTCCCGACCGGGAACAGCAGCATCGAGATCGAGCAGCGCGGCGACATGGTCGTCCTGATGGCGAACATCCCGATCGACGAGCGCGGCACGCCGACCCGTCCGCGCTGAGCGCCCACAGCGCTCCCCAACCTCGCTAACCTCTTTCACCTGCCCAAGCCGTAGCCTGGGCGGGTGACTGTGCTGGCCTGGGGTTCTTTGTGAAATACGATCTGCGCTTTCCGTTCATCATCGCGGCGCTGCTGGTGGTCGGCCTGATGACCGTCAGCACGGCCGCGCTGGCCCCCGGCGCGGCGGGCGGCATCCTGACCAAGCAGATGCTGGGTGTGTTGCTGGCCGCCGCTCCTATTGGGCTGCTGCTGTGGGCGGGTCGCGACCGCGTGTATGCTTTCGCGCCCTACCTGTACGGGTTCGCGCTGCTGCTCCAGGCGAGCACCTTCGTGATCGGCAAGGAGGTGAACGGCCAGAAGAACTGGATTCTGCTGGGGCCCGTGCAGATTCAGCCGCTGGAGGTCCTGAAGTTCAGCCTGATCCTCATGCTGGCCGTCGCGTTGCAAAGTGGCTACCGGGGCCTCAGCACCTACCTGCGGGCCTTCGCGGTGTTCCTGCCCGCCGTGGGCCTGGTCGTCACGGCGGACTTCGGCGGGGCGATGGTGCTCAGCGTCATCCTGGGCGTGATGCTGCTCGCCGCCCGCATTCCCTGGTGGCACGCTCTGCTGGCCCTGCTGGCGGTGGGCGTGGCCGTGCCCACGGTGCTGTACCCGCACCTGGAACCGTACCAGCAGAAACGCCTGACGATCTTCATCGACCCGTACCAGGATCCCCGCGGCGCTGGGTATCAGGTCATCCAGAGCACCATCGCCGTCGGCAGTGGAGGCCTGCAGGGCAAGGGGTACAAGCAGGGCAGCCAGTCGCACAACGGCTTCCTGCCCGAGGCGCACACGGACTTCGCGTTCAGCACCTGGGCCGAGGAACAGGGCTTCGTGGGCGCGCTGGCCGTGCTGCTGCTGTATGGCGCGCTGTTCTGGGGGCTGGCCGGCATGGCCATGGAATCCCCGAGGTTGCAGGATCAGGTGCTGTTCGCCGGGGTGCTCGGACAGATCGGCTTTCAGGTCATCGAGAACATTGGCGCGGCCCTGAGCGTGCTGCCGCTGACCGGGATCACCCTGCCGATGATCAGCTACGGCCTGAGCAGCCTCGTCGCCACCCTGAGCACGCTGGGACTGGCCTACGTGGTGCACCGCGACCGCTTCCTGGGCAGCATCTGAGGCTGACATGACGGCTTTTCTCGTGTACATCGCCGCCAGTGTTGACGGCTTCATCGCCCGCCCCGACGGCACCCTGGACTGGCTGCCGGGCGCACAGCCGGACAGTCCGCCCATGCCCGCCGGTGAAGACCACGGCTACGACGCCTTCATGGCGCGGGTGGACACGGTGGTCATGGGGCGGGGTACCTTCGACACCGTGCGCGACTACCGGCCGTGGCCGTACGCGGGCAAGCGCCTGATCGTCCTGAGCCGCACCCTGACGGCCGCCGGGCTGCCCCCGGATCTCCACGGGCAGGTGGAGGTCCACCCTGGCCCGGTCGATGGGCTCGCCGCGGCTCTGAACGGTGCCCAGGGCGTGTACGTGGACGGCGGACAGACCCTCCAGGCATTCCTGCGGGCCGGGCTGATCGACGAACTGACCATCACCCGGATTCCGGTGCTGCTGGGCGCAGGCCGCCCGCTGTTCGGCGTGCTGGACGCCGACGTGCCCTTACGTCACGTTCGCACTCAGTCGTTCCCCAGCGGCTTCGTGCAGAGCACCTACGCGCCCATCCGCCCGACCTGAAGGGGTGGCATGCTGGGGCATGGCTCCCGCCTTCCCTGCCGAGCTGATTGAACCCGCTTCCCGCGCTGCATGGAGGAAATGGTTGCAGAGCCACCACGCGACCAGTCCCGGCGTCCGCCTCGTCATCCACAAGAAGGGCTCGCCCACGCCCAACCTGACCACCGCCGAGGCCGTCGAGGAGGCCCTGTGTTTCGGCTGGATCGACTCGACGGCCCGCACGCTGGACGCCGTCCGCTGGGTGATCCAGATGACGCCGCGCAAGACCGGCAGCGGCTGGAGCGCCGTGAACAAGGAGCGGATCGCCCGGATGCAGGCGGAGGGCCGGATGACCCCCGCCGGGCAGGCCCGCATCAATGCGGCCGTGCAGGACGGCACCTGGACGAAACTGGACGCCATCGAGCGGCTGGAGATCCCCGCCGACCTCCGCGCGGCCCTGGACGCGTCCCCCGGCGCGGCCGGGCACTGGGACGCCTTTCCGCGCACCGCGAAACGCGCCGTACTGGAGTGGATCGCGCAGGCGAAAACCGAGCCCACCCGCCGCAAACGGGTGACCGAGACGGCCGAGAAGGCCGCGCGCGGCGAACGTGCGAACCAGTGGGCACGCCACACTCCATGACGCCCGACGAGATCATCCGCGAACTGAAGCTGCACCCGCACCCTGAAGGCGGCCACTACGTCCAGATTCACGAGGACGTGCAGACCGTGGATGGCCGTCCGGTCTGTACCAGCATCTATTTCCTGCTGCGCGCGGGCGAGGTCTCGCACTGGCACCGCGTGGACGCCACCGAGATCTGGAACTACCACGTGGGCTCGCCGCTGGAGCTGTCCATCTGGCACGCGGGGGAGATACAGCACCTGCGCCTCGGGCCGGACCTGCTGCACGGCGAGCGCCCCCAGGGCATTGTGCCCGCCCACGCGTGGCAGGCGGCCCGTACTCTGGGCGAGTGGACGCTGGTGGGCTGCGTGGTCGCGCCCGGGTTCCAGTTCAGTGGTTTCGAGCTGGCCCCGCCAGGGTGGTCGCCTGAACCTTGAGCTGGACTTCAGCCTGACCGTCCCCCCATGCTTTAAGAGTTAAAGTGCCGGGCATGGAATTCCGGAATCTGGGCCGCAGCGGCCTGAAAGTCAGCGAGGTGGCCCTGGGCGGCTGGGTGACCTACGGGCAGAGCGTGAACGACGCACAGGTGGTTCACGACATCGTGAAGGCCGCCTACGACGAGGGCGTGAACTTCTTCGATCAGGCCGACATCTACGCCAAGGGCCGGTCCGAGGAACTGATGGGCGCAGCGCTGCGCGACTTCCCCCGACACACGCTGGTCATGTCCAGCAAGGTGTACTGGCCCATGAGCGACGACGTGAACGACCAGGGCCTGAGCCGCAAGCACATCCTGGAGAGCATCGACGGGTCCCTCAAGCGCCTGGGCACCGATTACCTGGACATCTACTTCGCGCACCGCTACGACGAGAACGTGCCCATGGACGAGATCGTCATGGCCTTCGATCAGGTCATCCGCGCCGGGAAGGCGCTGTACTGGGGCACCAGCATGTGGCCCGCCGCGCGGATCGCCGAGGCCGTGGAGTTCGCCAAGGCGCACGGGCTGCACGGCCCCGTGACCGAGCAGCCCGAGTACTCCATGATCCACCGTGACCGCGTGGAGAAGGACATCCTGCCGTACACCGAGCGCGCCGGCGTGGGCCTGGTCGTCTGGAGCCCGCTGGCGATGGGCCTGCTCACCGGCAAGTACGACGCTGGAAAACCCGAGGGCGCCCGCCTGAGTGAGCACGAGGGCTTCGCGCGCGACTTCCTGACCGAGGCGAACATCCAGAAGGTGCGCGACCTGAAGCCCGTTGCCGACGGTCTGGGCATCACCCGCGCGCAGCTCGCCGTGGCGTGGCTCCTGCGCCACAAGGGCGTGAGCAGTGTGATCACCGGGGCCACCAAGCCGCAGCAGATCGCCGACACCGTGAAGGCCGCCGGCGTGCGCCTGGACGCGAGCATCGTGCAGCGCATCGAGGAAATCCTCAACCCGGTCTGATCTTCAGGTTCCCGGCACGTTCCTCGTTCCGGCGTCAGCAATTTGATGAAGGCGTGTTCCATTGCAACTTTCGGCGCACGTCCGGGCCTTCCTGCGCGGCTATGCTGCCCGAATGAGTGCCCCTGCCATCGAGACGCGCGATCTGCGCAAGGAATACCGGGGCCGCGCGGTCGTGGACGGCCTGACCCTGAGCGTGCAGCCCGGCGAGGTCTTCGGCTTCCTGGGGCCGAACGGAGCGGGCAAGAGCACCACCGTGAAGATGCTGCTGGGTCTGGTGTTGCCCACGGGCGGGCAGGTGCGCGTGCTGGGCGGCTCGCCCGCCGATCCGGCCATCCGCGCGCGCCTGGGCTTCCTGCCCGAGCAGTTCCGCTTTCAGACGTGGATGACCGGGGAGGAATTCCTGCGCTTCCACGGTCGCCTCGCGGGCCTGAAGGCCGATGACCTGCGCGCCCGTATTCCCGAGGTGCTGGAAGTCGTCGGCCTGGGCGGCCGCGGCCGCGAGGCGCTGGGCGGCTACTCGAAAGGCATGTTGCAGCGCGCCGGGCTGGCCGGGGCGATCCTGGCCCGGCCACAGCTCGTGTTCCTGGATGAACCCACGAGCGCCCTCGACCCCATCGGCCGGGTGGAGGTGCGGGAGATCATCGAGCGGCTGCGCGGACAGGGCGTGGCGGTGTTCCTGAACTCGCACCTGCTGTCGGAGGTAGAGCAGGTCTGCGACCGCGTGGCCTTCGTGAAACAGGGCCGGGTGCTGCGGCAGGGCAGCATGCGCGAGCTGATGGGAAACGTCCTGCCGCTCGATGTGCGCGCGGACACGCTCCCGCCGGGCCTGCTGGAGGTGCTGGCCCGGTACGGCGAGCTCCGGCACACTGACCTCAACACGCCGGGTCGCGTGGGCGTCGAACTGTGGCTCCAGCACGAGGACGCCATTCCGGAGATCGCGCGGGCCGTGCTGGACAGCGGCGCGCATCTGTACGCCCTCACGCCGCGCCGCCCGGATTTGGAAACCATGTTCCTCGACCTGATCGAGGACACGCCCGAAGCGAGCCGTGCCGCGCCACTTCCTGGCGGGGAGGCCGCCCGTGCGTAACGCTCTCTTGATCGCGGAACTGTCGCTGCGGGAGGCCTTCCGCAAGCGGCTGGTCAGCGTGCTGGTGGTGCTCAGCGTGCTGTTCATCGGGTTTTTCCTGTACGGCATCGTGCGGCTGGAGCAGGCGCTCGACCAGCGGGCCATCGACGCGGGACTGGAGGGGCGCAGCGCGACCGGCGCGGGCAACATCCCCGTGATCTCCTCGGCCCTGTTCGGCATGTACCTCGTCTACTTCCTCGGATCTCTGATGGCGGTGCTCTCCACTGTCGGCTCGGTCAGCGCGGACATCGAGAACGGCGTCATGCAGAGCGTGATCGCCCGGCCGGTCAGCCGCGCGCAGGTCGTGCTCGGGCGCTTCCTGGGCTTCGGTACGGTCAATGTCGTGTACGTGGCCCTGCTGGGCGCCTCGCTGCTGCTGGGCGTACGCATGATCACCGGCTACCTGCCGCCCTCGCCGGTCGCCGCCCTGGCCCTGATCCTGCTGGCCGTGCTGATGCTCACCGCCCTGACCGTGCTGGGCAGCACGCTGTTCACCACGCTCGCCAACGGTATCGGCGTGTTCGTGTTGTACGGCGTGGGCTTCACGGGCGGCATCCTGAGTGCCATCGGCAAACTCGCCGATACGCCCACCCTGGTCACGCTCGGCAAGGTCGCCAACGCCCTGATGCCTAGCAACGCCCTGTGGCTGGGCGCCAGCTACCACCTGCAACCCCCGTTCATGCTTCAGGTGAGCGAACTGGGACGCGGCGCGAACCCCTTCACGTCCAGCACGCCCATTTCCACCGGTCTGGCCGTGTGGGCGTGCGCCCTGACGGCGCTGGCCGTGGGCGCGGCGATGTGGCGGTTCAGCAGGCGGGATCTGTAGGGTCAGCACCAAACGCTAGGCGTCCAGATGGGTGTGCCCAAAGGCGTCGGGGTATTTCAGGCCGTAGCCCGCCGCGCGGTCGAAGCCGATGTGCGCCAGCAGCACTAGGCCGGTGAGGGTGGCCTGCGGCTGGTTCAGAATGAAGCCGGCGGCAACCAGCGCGATGGGCAGCACGGTGCTGTGTACGGCGTTGTAGAGGGCCGCGCCGATCCGTGAACCGACCAGATAGCCGACGAAGCTTAGATCCGCCGCAAAGCCCAGGAAGAGGTAGCCCCAGTGGCCGCCCAGGTGCAGGAAGGCGGCGATACAGAGGACACACAGAGCCAGTCCTTCTACGCGCAGTAGGCCGAGGGGCTGGACGACCGAGACGGGGGCGGCGACCTGACGGGCTGGGCGGGCGGGAGCAGTGATCATGGCCTCTCCTCTCAAGGTGAACGGCGTTCTTCTTGAATGCAAACACTGTACGTCTTGGAAGATGATTCTGTCAAGACGTACAGTGTTCTTCTTTATTTCTGTTCAACCGGTCAGCGGCCGGGCCGAGGTCGCGGTGGTAGCGACGGCTGCCCGGCACTGCCTGCGGCCCTCTGATACCACAGCCATGCGCCATTGCACCGTTCCTGGATCTCACACCCAGGTCGTGGTGCGACGCGAACTGCCGGCTACCGCAACGCTCCGCCCCGCTTGAGCCGTCCGGCCAGCGCATGCAGGTCGCCTACGCCGCTGGCCGGCAGCAGTCCGTCCAGGTAGGGCAGGGCGGCCTTCACGGCCCGCTGCACCGGCTGGTAACCCGGCATGCCCGCCAGCGGGGACAGCCACACCACACGGGCCGCGCGGTGGTGCAGCTCGCGCATGGCACGCTCCAGCTCCTCGACCGGGCCGGTGTCCAGGCCGTCACTGAGAATGAAGACCAGGGTGTCGCGGTTCACGTGCTCGCGTTCCTGGCGGGCCAGTTTCAGCAGGTTCTCGCCGATGCGGGTGCCGCCGCCCCACGCCTCGCCCAGATCCGGCAGGTGCAGGGTCTTGCCGGGGGGTGCGCCGCGCAGCAACGGGGTCAGGCGGGTCAGGCCCGTGCTGAATGCGTAGACCTCGACCCGGCGTGATCTGAGGTGCAGGGCGTGCGCGAAGCGCAGCAGCAGCGTGGCGTCGCGGCCCATGCTGCGGCTGCCGTCGAGGATCAGCAGGAAACGCGGGGCGCGGCGGGGGCGCCCCAGCCACTTCAGCAGGGTGGCGTCCCCGGCGGTGCGGGCGGCGGCGCGGATGGTGCGCCGCGCGTCGAGTTTCGGGCCACGCGGCATGGGTTTCAGGCGGCGCGACCGGCCGAGTTCCACCGCGCGCACCAGCGCTCCCGCCGCGCGCAGCAGCTCCGGCAGGTCGCCCTCGGTCGCGTCGAATTCCCCGCCGCCCGAGGCGTTCGGGCTGAGTTTCGTGCGGATCGTCTGGGCGGGCTCATCCGGATCCTCGGAGCCGTCGTCGGATTCACCGAGTGGCTGGGCCTGCGTCGTGTCCACGTCGCCCTGGTCGTCACCGTCGCCGGAATCCGGCGGCGTTGGAGCTGGTTTCTTCTCCGGTTCAGCATCGTCCGCACCGTTCGGCGGGGATGGCTGGTGCTCCTGCTCCACGCCGGGCGCCTCCGTCTGAGGCAGAAGCGGTGGCAGGGTGGGGGGCAGCGGGCCACCGTCCGGGCGGAAGAAGGCGTTGAACTCCTGATCGAAGACGCGGCGCTGTTCGGGACTGGCGGTCAGGACGGCGCGCAGGGCGTCGCGCACCTCGTGTTTACGCAGCACGTCCACCACACCCAGGGTGCGCAGGGCGTCCGCCGCCTCGCCTGGCCCCAGCAAAAACCCGTGCCGGGTGCGCAGCCGTGCCACGAACGCCGTGACGCGCGTGGCAAGGTCGGCGGGCAGGGGCGGTGCCGGGTCGGCAGTCACGACCCGTCAGCCACCGGGACGCTGGCGGCCTGTTCGGCGGCCTTCGCGGCCAGCTGCTTCAGTGTGGGCGCCGCCAGCAGCTGATCCTCGCGCAGCTTGAGCACCGCGCCCAGCGTGGCCTCGATCGCCCCGGCGTCCAGGTGATCGCGGTGCAGGCTGGCCAGCGCCGCCGCCCAGTCGAGCGTCTCGGCCACGCCGGGCGGCTTGCCCAGGGGCAGGGCCCGCAGCGCCTGAATGGCGTCCGTGACCTGCCGGGCCAGCCCCTGGTTCACGCCGGGCAGCCGGGCGTGCACGATCTCCAGTTCCTGCCGGGCACTGGGGTACTCGACCCAGTGGTACAGGCAGCGCCGTCTGAGCGCGTCACTCAGTTCGCGCGACCGGTTGCTGGTCAGGATCACGTGCGGGCGGCTGCGGGCGTGCAGCGTGCCCAGTTCCGGCACCGTGATCTGCCACTCGGCCAGCAGTTCGAGCAGGAAAGCCTCGAAGGCGTCGTCGGCGCGGTCGACCTCGTCGATCAGCAGCACCGGCGCCCGCTCCTCGCGGATGGCCTGCAGGAGCGGCCGGGCCAGCAGGAACTTCTCGCCGTACAGTTCGTCGTCACCCACGCGCTCGCCGGCCAGTTCCGCGCCGCGCAGGTGCAGCAGCTGCCGCGCGTAGTTCCACTCGTACAGCGAGGACTGCGCGTCCAGGCCCTCATAGCACTGCAGGCGGATCAGGCGGGTGTCCAGCGCGAGCGCCAGGGTCTTGGCTGCCTCGGTCTTGCCGACCCCGGCCGGCCCTTCCAGCAGCAGGGGTTTGTCGAGCGCCACGACCAGCCGCACGGCCGTGGCCAGCGCCTCGCCCGCCACGTACCCGCGCGCCCGGAAGAGGGCCTGGAGGTCGCCGGGCGTCGGAACGGAAACCGTCATGGAGCCGCCCGGAACGCGCGCGGCCCGGTGAAAAGGCAGTCGGACATAGGGTTGCAGTATCCCGGCTGGGCGCTGCTCTTGAACGTAGTCTTACAAACCATTCGCAAGGCCCTCCTGGCGGCTATTTCTGCGTGCTGACGGGCAGAAAACACGCTGTTCTTCATGTCCTGCACGCCCGCCGCGCTGTGAGGCGGGCGTGAGAGACCGGTGCGTAAGGTGAGCCCATGAACCTCCCCCTGTTCCTGTGCATCATGATCGCCCTGGTCTCCGGACTTCACGCGGGTCGCAGCTTCCTGAAAGCACATGTGAACGGCGGGAACCTCGTGATCCCCGCGCTGGCACACATGGCCGTGTCGGCCGCCCTGATGGTGCTCAGCGTTCTGCTCGACACGTCCGACGGAAACATGCTGTGGATGATCGTCGCGACCGCCAGCATGGCCGGCCTGGGTCTGGGGGCGCTGCTCCCGATCCGTTCTGTTCACGTGAACGCCGACGTGAGTACCGAGGCCGAAGTGGCCTCCCTGCCCACCGCGCAGGCCGCCTGAGCTTTCCCGACCCGCGCGACCTGATCCCACGCCGTCTGACCCCCTGGGCCAGGCGGCGTAGCCCGTGTGGGCATCCATGACGCTTCCTTTACTTCCGGAGGATGACGCGGGCCACCTGCACCCTGTATAAGGACGGCAGGAGGTCACTGCATGCCGACCGAGAACAAGACGGCCCGCACCATCAATACCCTGATCCGCGTCGGCAGGGCCCTGCGTGACCCGGAACCCGAAGCGGCCCCCGGCGCGGCGGGCCTGGGCGACGCGGCCCGCCGTCTGGGCACCAGGGCGCTGGGAAGCGCCCGCGTGCAGGGCCTCGGGGCGCAGGTGCAGGAACTGCGGGCCCAGGCGGCCGCCCGTGCGGATCAGCGTCTGGAAACCCTGATCGCCGAGGCCCGCGCCCGACGGGGTGAGACGCCGCCGGACGAGGTGGCGCTGCTGCTCGCCCGCCGCCGCCAGGAACGCGACGAGCAACTGGAACGCGTCCGTGCCCGTACGGCCCTGCTCGCCCAAGGCGAGACGCCCGAACAGCGGGCCGTTCTGACCCGCGTGGCCGCCGTGACGCCCTGGGCGGGCGGAGAGACCGGCGCGCTGCGCTACACGCAGCTGCTCGACGACCTGGCTCCGAAAGGCGGCGCGGTGGCCGAGATGGCGGTGCACCGCGCCCTGTGGACGCTCGCGGAGCGGCGCGTGCTGGCCGTCTCGCCGCACGGGGTGGTCACCGCCATCCCGACCCTGACGGCCGTGCCGGACGCCCTGCCCAGTCCCTGAGCGCCAGGGCGTCCGGCGGCGCGGCACGGTCAGGCCAGCGTGCCGGACGACGCGCCGATGTGGGCGCTCATGTTCTCGAAGGTCTTCGAGATCAGCTTCTGCGCCTGGGCATCCAAGAGCCGCCCACCCACCGTGGCGACCGGGCCGCGCATGTTCGCCTCGCCCGTCCAGTCCAGCAGGGTCGTGCCGTCGCCGTTGTCCACGACGTTCGCGCCCGCCGTCAGATCGACCACGCTGCCCAGGCCGCCGCCCTGCACGTTCACGTTCACCCGGCCAGCCGCCTCGTCCGGCAGCACCTCGATCTTGAACTTGAACTTGCCGCGCACCATGCCCACGCCCACCTGCACGACCGCGTCCATGTGCGTCTGGTCATGCACCGTCACTTCCTGCACGTCCGGCAGGCAGCGCGCCACGCGTTCGGGATCCTGCACGAAGGCCCACACGACGGCGGGCGGCGCCTGCACCTTCTCCTGACCTGAGTAATTCAGTTTCATACGGTCACCTCTGGAACGCTGGACTTGAAGACGCCGCCATTCTAGGCGCGCGGGGGTTTGGGAAAGATTGGGCGCGTCACCACGCGCGCTCCGGGCCTACCATGCAGGCGTGACGTCCGCTTCCACCACCGTCGCTGGGGTGCTGCTCGCCGCCGGGCTCAGCACCCGCATGGGGCAGCCCAAGCAGCTGGCCGCGCTGCACGGCCGTCCGCTGTGCACGTACGCCGCCCAGGCGCTGGCCGACGCCGGGCATGGGCACCTGCTGGCCGTTGTGCCGCCCGGCGTGGTGGGTGACGAGATTCGCACGGCCCTGGCGGGGCTGGACTTCGCGTTCGTGGTGAATCCGGAGCCGGCCCGCGGCCTGGCCTCGTCCTTCCGGGCCGCCGTGGCCGCCCTGCCGCCGGGCCTGACCGGAGCGAACTTCGCGCTGGCCGACATGCCCCTGATCACGGCAGACGTCCACCGTTCCCTGCTCGCCGCCTTCCGGACGTCTGGAGCGCCGGTCGTGCTGGCCGAGTACGGCGAGGCCCCAGACGCCGTGCGCGCCCCGCCGCACCTGTTCCGTGCGGATCTGCTGCGGGCCATCCGGGACACGCCGGACGCCGATCACGGACCG
Organism: Deinococcus sp. KSM4-11; assembly: GCF_004801415.1. Classification (NCBI taxonomy): domain Bacteria; kingdom Thermotogati; phylum Deinococcota; class Deinococci; order Deinococcales; family Deinococcaceae; genus Deinococcus; species Deinococcus sp. KSM4-11. The sequence goes on from NZ_SSNX01000008.1 coordinate 161,371, forward strand.
CGCGCCCTGATCGGCGCCCACCGCGCCCAGGCCGTCACCCTGACCTTCCCGGCGACCCTGCTGCTGGACGTGGACACGCCGGACGCGCTGGAGGCCGCCGCGCGGGCGCTGCCACTCACCTGAACGGGGGCTGCCCCATCTGGGCACCGGGCCCTGACGGCCGCCCCGTATGATCCGGGAGTGAAACGTCATCTCATCCTCAGTCTGGGCGTCGTGGCCCTGGGTTCCGGCGCGCACGCGGCCTCCCTGACCGAACTGCTGCCCGCCGGAGCGCTCCTGACCCTGGAAACCCGTGACGCGGCCGGGGCCATCGGCCGGCTGTCCGGCGTGCTGGGCCGCGTCATGGATCAGGTGGCCGGGCCGGACGCCCAGGGCACCCAGACCATGAACGGCCTGCAGGAACTCATGAAGGGCTCCATCGGGAAGGAGGCCGCCGTGGGCGTGTTCACGGTCGGTCGGTCCGCCCAGACCTACTCGCCCGAGCTGCTGGCCGTGTCGCGCGTGGACGACCTCTCGGCCGAGTTCTTCGGCAGCCTGCTGAAGAAGAAAACAGGTGCCCGCGTGGGCGTGTACACCTTCGCCCGCCAGGACGACGTGTACGCGGGCATGGCGGGCGGTCTGGTGTACGTCTCGACGAACAAGGATCTGCTGATGGGCTACCTGGGTCGCCTGAGCGGCAAGGCGGCCCCCAGACTCCAGGGTTCCGCCGCGTACACGGCTGCCCGGCGTCCGGTCGGCACGCAGGAACTGGCGCTGTACGTGAACTTCTCGGCGGCGGCCAAGGTCATCCGGGGCGAACTGGCCAGGGTCGCCCTGCCGCGCCTGCTCTCGCCGGTCGTGGACGCCATCGACACCCTGGGGCAGTACTCGGCCGGGTTCACGACCACGGACGCGGGCCTCACGGCGGCGTCGGCGCACGTCGTGAACGCGCAGGGCAAGGATCAGCCGCTGTCCCGCCTGCTGACGGCCAGCACGGACTTCCACGTGCAGGACATCATTCCCGCCAGTGCCGAGGGCGTGGAGGCCAGTGCCTGCGCCCCGGAGTCCGGCGCGTATATGGCCCGCTGGCTGAACCGCGTGGATCTGTTCGACCCGCTGGGCTTCCTGACCGATTCGCAACTCGCCGATCACCTGGAACGCGCGGGGCAGTACCTGGGCGGCGAATGCGCACAGGTCACCCTGGCCGGCGGCCTGAAGTCTGGTCTGGACACCCGCGATCAGCTGTCCGGTCTGGCGCACCGCGTGTCGTACCAGCGTGTCCGCGATCTGGACGCCGCGAAGGCGCACCTGCCGGAGTACACCGCGAGCGTGAACGCCGCCATCGCCGGGCTGGGCGGTTCCCTGGACTCCCTGATGAAACTGGGCCAGTCGAGTCTGCTGGATGACCTGCCCGGCAGCCTGAAGGACAGCGCGGGGATGGGCAGTGCGGCCCTGGACGGCAGCGTGCAGCAACTCCAGAAGATGCTCGGCGGGCTGAAGATGGTCTACGCCTTCCGGGGCGACTACGTGATCACCGCGTGGAACGACGAGGCCCTGAAGGCCGCGCTCGACGACACCGCCCCCACCCTTGGCCAGGACGAGGCCTTCCAGGCGGCGAACCTGCCCATGACCGGCGCGTCGTGGTCGTACCAGCCGGATCTGCCCGAGATCAGCGAGAGTGACTTCCAGGCGGTCCTGAAGGACGCCCTGGCCAGGGCGGCGGCCCCAGCGGAGAGTGCGGCCGAGCCCACCACCGCCACGTCCGCCATGACTGAGGAGGAGCGGGCCATGCAGGCCGCCATCGACGCCCTGGGGCCGCAGACGGGCCGGGGCTCCTCGAAGGGGGGCCTGGACTCCATGCTGGAGGGCGTGAGTGGTGTCATGACCGACCTGATCAACCGCTATGACGGCATGACCGCCCAGAGCCGCGTGCAGGGGAACGTGATCCTCGGGAAGTCGAGCCTCAAGTACCGCTGGGAGTGAATCCGGCCAAAGCTGCATAGATTCACGCTGTCGTGTATATCTATGCACGGCAGCGTGGCCATCCGACCTGAGCGGACGACCCCACCCTGCGCCGTGCCGGAGTCCGCTATTGTGGGGCGCAGGCGTCCGTGGCATGCGGGCGGCCCAACAGGCCATCAAGGGCGTTCCGTGAGGCGCACATGGCAGGAGGTTGAATATGATTCGCAAGGAACGCGCGATCCTGGCGCTGGAAGACGGCACCGTCTACCGTGGGTACGCCTTCGGGCACCGTGGCGAGACGGTCGGCGAGGTCGTGTTCAACACGTCCATGACCGGCTACCAGGAGATCATGACCGATCCCAGCTACAACGGGCAGATCGTGACCATCACGTACCCGCACGTCGGGAACTACGGTGTGGCGATCTACGACATGGAATCCAACAAGCCGTACGTGCGCGGTTTTATTTCCCGTGAATTCAGCGGTGAGTACAGCAACTACCGCGCGCAGCAGTCGCTCGAGGCCTTCATGCAGCAGTACGGCGTGGTGTCCATCCAGGGCATCGACACCCGCGCGCTGGTGCGCCGCCTGCGAACCGGTGGCGTCGTGAAGGGCGTCATCGCGCACCGCTCGTACACGCACCCGGACGACGCCTACGGTGAGTTCACGCCCGCCGAGGAACAGGTGTACGTGCAGCGCGCCCGTGACCACCAGGACATCGATGGGCACGACATGACCCGTGAGGTCACCACTCCGCTGCCGTACGCCTTCCCGACCCTGCGCCACGGCAAGCGCGTCGTGCTGATGGACTTCGGGATCAAGCACACCATCATCGAGCGGCTGGCCGAGGTCGGGATCGAGCCCATCGTGGTGCCCGCGCAGACCACCCCCGCGCAGATCATGGCGCTCCAGCCGCACGGCCTATTCCTGAGCAACGGCCCCGGCGATCCCGCGCCGCTGGAGTACGCGCACAAGACCGCGTGGGAGATGATGGGGCTGCTGCCCACCTTCGGCATCTGTCTGGGGCACCAGATCCTGGGCCTCGCTGCCGGCGGGCAGACCTTCAAGATGAAGTTCGGGCACCGCGGTGGCAACCAGCCCGTGAAGAACCTGCTGACCGGCGACGTGGAGATCACCGCCCAGAACCACGGGTACGCGGTGGACATCGCTTCCATCCCGAACGACGCCTTCGTTGCCACGCACGTGAACCTGAACGATGGCACGCTCGAGGGCATGGCGCACAGCCGCTACCCGGTCTTTTCCGTGCAGTACCACCCGGAAGCCAGCCCCGGCCCGCACGACAGCCGTTACCTGTTCGACCGCTTCATCGAGGAGATCGACGCCTTCGACGGTGGGAACGGCTCACCCGTGCAGAAGGCCGTCGCCGGACGCCTGGGCATCTGATCCAGCAGCGCGCAGGCGGCCCGGTGGGATTTGCCCCGCCGGGCCGCCCTGCGCTACGGTTCCCCCATGAAGCGCGCCCTGCTCACCGCCCTCCTGTTCACCGCCACGGTGCCCACGCAGACCGGCCTGGCGCAGTCCGACCCCAAGCCCGCCGCCAGCCAGCCGGACAGCACGGCCCCCACCGCCGTGAAGCAGAACGTGAAGTACACGGCCACGCAGAAGCTCGTGAAGATCACCACGGTGAACGGCAAGCGCACGGAGACGCTGGTGGACAGTCCCCTGACCGTCGTGCGGGGCGATCTGCTGGTCGAGAACGTGACCGTGCAGAATATCGGCACGCAGACCCTGCCGCAGGTGACGGTCAGCATGCCCATGCCCGACGGCACCTCCTTCACAGGCGTCGCCACGGCTGCGACCAGCCGGATCGCCCTGCTGTACAGCACCGATGGCGGCCGAAACTACACGGCCACGCCGCAGCACGTCAGCAGCGTCACCGAGAACGGCAAGACCGTCCTGAAGAAGACGGCCGCGCCCATGACCGAGGTCACGAACGTCCGCTGGATCATCCGCGCGCTTGTGAAGGGCGAGAGCCTGAACCTCTCGTACCGCGTGTCCGTGGATTGAGAGCCGCAGCTCCACCCGGTGAACCATGCAGGTCGAGGCTGGGCGCCTTGCAGCCAAGCGGCCATTCACCGTTTCTTGAGTGGGCGGGACTTCCTACCGTCCTGGGTGTGTGGTCGGGCGACACTCGGGCCTGTGTCCGTGCAAGTCGTGTGGTTCAAGAAAGACCTGAGGGTGCGCGACCATGCCCCATTGGTCGAGGCGGCGCGCCGAGGCCCGGTGCTGCCCGTGTTCATCTACGAGCCCGAGCAACTGCGCCATGAGGAATTCGCCGGCCATCACCTGACGTACCTGAACGACGCCCTGCGGGAACTGGACGTCCGCCTGCGCGCCCTGGGCACACCTCTGGTCGTCCGGCAGGGTGAGGCCGTGGCCGTGCTGGACGGGTTGCGCGCGGAGCACGACGTGGGGGCCGTCTGGGCACACGAGGAGACCGGCAACGGCGTCAGTTTCCGGCGGGATCGGCGTGTGCGGGCGTGGGCGCGGCACCGGGGCCTGCCGTTCACCGAAGTTCCCCAGAACGGCGTGATCCGCCGCATGCGCAATCGTGACGGCTGGGCCGCGACGTGGGAGGAGCGCATGACCGCGCCCGTGGTGCCCACGCCGGGCGCGCTGCGCGGCACCGGGGCCGATCCGGGCCGCGTGCTGGATCACGCGGAACTGGGCGTGCCCGCCACTGACAAGCGCATTCCGCCCGGCGGACAGGCCGAAGCGCACGCTCTGCTGGCCTCCTTCCTGTCCTGGCGGGGCGTGAACTACACGCGTGAGATGAGCAGTCCCGTGGCTGCCGAGGCAAGCTGCTCGCGCCTGAGCGCTCCGCTCGCCTTCGGTACGGTCTCTGTGCGGGACGTGGTGCAGGCGACCCGGCAGCGCCTGGCTGAGGTGCGCGGCGAGCCCGAGGCCGATCCGCGCTGGATACGTTCCCTGCGGTCGTACGAATCGCGGTTGCACTGGCACTGCCATTTCCTCCAGCGCCTGGAATCCGAGCCGGAGATGGAGTTCCGCACCCTGAACCGCGCCCTGGACGACCTGCGCGACGGCGGCTGGAACGAGGACTCCTTCGACCGCTGGTGCGCCGGCCAGACCGGCTACCCGCTGATCGACGCGTGCATGCGCATGCTGCGCGCCACGGGCTGGCTGAACTTCCGCATGCGGGCCCTGCTGGTCAGTTTCGCCACGCAGCACCTGTGGCTGCACTGGCGGCGGCCCGGCGTCTTCCTGGCGCGCGAGTGGCTCGACAACGAGCCCGGCATCCACTGGTCGCAGATGCAGATGCAGAGTTCGGCCGTGGGCATCAACCGCGTGCGCATCTACTCGCCCACCCGGCAGGCGCGCGAACAGGACGCGGGCGGCACGTTCATCCGCTCCTGGCTGCCGGAACTCGCGGACTTGCCGGGCGACTTCATCCACGCGCCGTGGGAGTGGACGGGCGCCGCGCGCCTGAAGTACCCGCCGCCCATCGTGAACGAGCAGGAGGCCGGACGCCGCGCCCGTGCCCGCGTGTACGCCGCCCGCAGCACGCCGCAGTTCGAGGCCGAGGCGCGGCGGATCTACGCGCAGCACGGCAGCCGCAAGAAGGCCGTCATGCGCGCCGAAAGGAAAGCTCAGGGCCTGCCGGAAAAACCCGTGAAGCCAGCGCGGCACACTACAGCCACAAGGAGACCTGCCATGTCCGACCAGCCCGACCTCTTCGGCCTGACCCCCGACCTTCCCAAGGCGATCGTGCCCGCCGGGCTGCCCGACAGCTGGCAGCGGGCGCTGGAACCAGAATTCGCGGCGCCCTACTTCCACGACCTGAAGGATTTCCTGGTGCAGGAGCGGCGCGAGCAGACCATCTTTCCGCCTGCTCCGGACGTCTTCAACGCCCTGCGTTTCACGCCGCTGGAGGACGTGAAGGTGCTGATCCTGGGGCAGGATCCGTACCACCGCCCCGGCCAGGCGCACGGCCTGAGCTTCAGCGTGCGGCCCGGCGTGCCCATTCCGCCGTCCCTGCGGAACATCTACAAGGAACTGGTGGCCGACCTTCCCGGCTTCACCCCACCCCGCCACGGCTACCTGAGGGCCTGGGCCGAGCAGGGCGTACTGCTGCTGAACGCCGTGCTGACGGTGCGCGAAGGACAGGCGAACAGCCACGCGAACAAGGGCTGGGAGCACTTCACGGACGCCGTGATCCGGGCCGTGAACGACAAGCCCGAACGCGTGGTGTTCGTGCTGTGGGGCGCCTACGCCCGCAAGAAGCGCAAGCTGATCACCGGGCCGCAGCACGTGGTCATCGAATCCGCCCACCCCAGCCCCCTGAGCGAGGCTAAGTTCTTCGGCAGCCGCCCCTTTTCTCAGGTGAACGCGGCGCTGGAAGACGCCGGACGCGGAGCCATTGACTGGCACCTGCCCGCCAAGGCGGAGGAATGACGTCCCGCACCGAGATCCTGGCCGAGGAATACCTGCGCCGCGAGGGCAGCGACCCGAAGACATTCAAATACTTCTGGCCGGACGGCACCCCATACCGGGAGAAGGCCGGGATCGAACGGATCTCGAAACTGGCCGTGCCGCCCGCCTACCAGGACGTATACGTCTCACCCGACCCGGACGCGGAACTCCAGGCCTTCGGCCGGGACGCCGCTGGCCGCCTTCAATACCGCTACCACCCGGACTTCGTGCAGGCGGGCGCGCTGAAGAAATGGCAGCGCCTCACCCGCTTCGCCAGTGTGCTCGGCACGCTCAAGGCCACCACGGCCAGCGATCTGCGCGCCAGCGGCCTGCCGCCCCGCAAGATCGCCGCGCTGATGACGAGGCTGCTGCACGTCGCCCGCTTCCGCGTGGGCAGCGACATCTACGAGAAGCAGCACAAGACCTACGGCCTGAGCACCCTGCGGCAGAAGCATGTGAAGGTTGGGGGCCAGACCGTCACCTTCCACTTCAAGGGCAAGCATGGCATCACGCAGCACAAGGCCACGACCGACCGCACGCTGGCCGCGAATATCGGCAAGCTGCTGGAACTGCCCGGTCCGTGGCTGTTCCAGACGGTCGATGACCAGGGCGCGCGCCGCCGTGTCCATGCTGGGGAACTCAACGCCTACCTGAAAGAGGTCATCGGCCCGTTCACCGCCAAGGATTTCCGCACCTGGGGCGGGACGCTGCTGGCCGCCGAATACCTCGCTGAAGCGGGCGTGGCCGAGACCGAGAAACAGGCCCGGCAGACCCTGGTGGACTGCGTGAAATACGTGGCCGCCGACCTGGGCAACACGCCCGCGGTGACACGCGGCAGCTACATCTGCCCGGTGATCTTCGACCGCTACCTGGACGGCAAGGTGCTCGACGACTACGAACCTCGCGCCGGCAGGGGAGACGCCGAGCTGGAGGGCCTAACACGCAGCGAGGACGCGCTCAGGCGTTTGCTGGAAAGCGAGAAGATGCTGAGGGTGCGGAGGAAGAAGGGGCCGTAAAGCCGGTCACTCCAGCCAGTCCTCCAGATGGCGGTGCTGGTTGAGTCCCACAGCCTCGAACTCATCCTGGCCGGGCTCACGAATACTGCCCAGTAGCGCCAGGGCCTGATTGACGGGGCCAATTCTGGCCTTCTCTGGCCCCCACGTTCGGTGACCGTGTTGCCACACGGCGGCCGCCTGATCTCCAGTCCCTCCGAAATACTCCAGTTCCACATACGCTACCGATCCCGAGTGGGAAAGCTGACCAATCAACTCCTCAAGCGGGCCGTGCAGATAGGTGAACCATGCCTCCAGGGATGATGGAGCTTCATATCCTGGAAATCCGTCCGACACGTCCTCAGTGATGGGAATCATCACCATTCCTTGCCGCAACACAACACTCGGGAGACCGTGTGGGACGACTGCTGCTCTCGAATCCAGCAGGATCGCCTTTAGGTGGTAGCCCATCAGCCCCGGAGTTCCTTCCGCATGATTACGTTCGTCGTCTGGAAGCCCAGCCCCTCGTACAGGGCTCGGGCGCCGGTGTTGTGCCCGAAGACGTGGAGCTGGATGTTCGTGGCCCCATGTGCGGCCGTGTCCTGCTCCAGCAACTCGAAGGCCTGGGTGGCGTAGCCGCGCCGCCGGTAGGGCCCGAACACCTCGATCTCGTACACGAAGGCGGTGCGGGTGCCGCTGCGTGGCTGGAGGGCGTACCACAGCACGCCCACGTCGGCGCCCTCCTGCGGGTCGTGCAGGTGGTACAGGACGTTGTCCGGCGTGTCCGGCCCCTGGGGGAGGAGCTGCCGGAATTCGCGGTCGCCTCGCTGTGGCGCTTCCTCCGGTGTCCACTCGCCACTTTTGACTTTCTCGGCAGCGTACTGGGGAGCGGAGTGGGCGACGAAGCGCTCGAAGGCGGCGGCGTCCATCGGGCGGAGTTCAAGCATGCTGGAAGTGTAGGCGCGTGCCGACGGCCGCGCGATACGCGCTTCGGCCCATGCGCAGGCGGGCCGGGCCGGGTACGGTGACGGTCAATGGATGACATTCCAGTCCGGATGCACGTGGATGAAGTGACGACCGACGCGGCGCTCGTCTCGCGCCTGATCGCGGCGCAGGTTCCGCACTGGGAAGGGCTGCCCGTCAGTCCTGTCCGGTCGTCCGGCACGGATAACGCCATGTACCGGCTGGGCACTGAGTTCGTGGTGCGCCTGCCCCGCCGGAGCTGGGCGGTGGACGACGTGCAGAAGGAGGCCCGGTGGCTGCCCCACCTCGCACCTCACCTGCCCCTGCGTGTGCCCGAGCCGCTGTTCGTGGGCGTGCCCGGCCAGGGCTTCCCCTTTCCCTGGGCGGTCTACTCTTGGCTGGAGGGCGTGGACGCGGGGCTGGACACCGTGCGGGACGGTCATGAACTGGCACGTGATCTCGCTGGATTCATCGCCGCGCAGCGCCGCGTGCCGCGACCGGAGGGAGACGGGCCGCAGGGGTCGCGCAGCGGCACGCTGCATGACCGCGAGGAGGACACCCGCGAGGCCATCGCCGAAAGTGCAGCGCTCCTCGACATCGCGCCCGTTCATGCGGCCTGGGACGCCGCGCTGCGTGCTCCTGCCTGGAACGATCCGCCCGTGTGGCTGCACGCCGACCTGAAACCCGGCAATCTCCTCGCGCAGGGGGGCCGCCTGAGTGCCGTGATCGACTGGGGCGGCCTGACCCTCGGCGATCCGGCCGTAGACCTCCAACCCGCGTGGAATCTGCTGGATGCCGCCTCCCGGCAGACCTTCCGCGCCGCGGTGGACGTGGACGACGCCACGTGGGAGCGCGGGCGTGGCTGGGCGCTGAGCGTATCGGTGATCGCGCTGCCGTACTACCTCCACAGCAACCCGGAGCTGGCCGCCATCTGCCGAACCACGATCCGGAATGTCCTGGACGGGTAAACTGCCCTCCATGCTGAGGATCGGTTCCATCGTCTGGGGCGTGCAGGACGTGCGGCGCGCCGTGGAGTTCTGGACGGCCGCCCTGAACTACCGCCCCCGCGAGGAACCCGACGACACCTGGGCCGTCCTGATCCCCACCGAGGGAAGTGGCGTGCAGATTGCCCTGGCCCGCGTCGGCTCGGAGTGGGCGCGGCGGCATCACCTCGACCTGTACGCGCAGGATCAGGCGGCCGAGGTCGAGCGACTGCTCGCGCTGGGCGCCACCCGCGTTGAATGGCGCTATCCACCGGACGCGGATTACGTCGTGCTGGCCGACCCGGATGGCAACCGCTTCTGCGTGATCGACAAGAGCGAGTAAGGTTACCCGCTCTCTGCGAGCTGCCGGAGTTCACGGTCGTTCGTGACGGTCACCGTTCGGCGTGCGAGGTCAATCCATCCCAGGCGGTAGTAGTCGCCCAGCTTGCGGCTGACGATCTCCGGCACCGTGCCCAGCAGAGCGGCCAGCTCGCTGTTCGTCGGCAGAGCGTGCGGCGTGCGGGCGTGTCTCAGCAGGTATGCGGCGAGTCGGGAGCCCACGCCGCTGAACGCCAGAGAGTCCAGATGGTGGCCGGTGTCGGCCTCCCGCCGGGCCAGGACGGTCATGACGGCCGCACCCAGTGTGGGCGTGTGCAGGACGGCGTGCCGCACGATCTCTCCTGGAAGGATCAGGAGATCCGTGCGCTGGCCCAGTGCCTGGGCGTGAACGACGTGATTGACAGACGCCCCCAGCAAGGCGGTGGGTTCAATGACCTGCCGTGACCCTTCCACACTGAGGGTGAGTTCTCGCGTCCCGTTTCGACCGGTGCGGTACAGGCGGACGCTGCCCAGCGCCACGATGTGCAGGGTATCCGCCGGATCGCCCGCTGCAAATACCGTCTCATTTCGACCGTACGAGCGGAAGTGAGCATTCCTTGCCAGGTCACCGAGCATCGTCATGGCGGCCCCCTGGAGAAGCGGTGTCAGACGCAGCAGGGTCAGGGCTCGGTCGGAGGGCACCGGTTCATGCTGGCACGGCCATGGGTGTAGGGCTGCAGTCAGAGGAAGAACTCCCGGTTCCGGACGATGGACGCGTGCTGGTCGGTGGGCACGTCAGCCTCCTGGAAGATCGCGCCCACAGGGCACGCTAACGCGCACGCGCCACAGTCGATGCACTCGTCGGGGTTGATCACGAACTGCTCGCCCGCGTCGTGAATGCAGTCGCAGGGGCAGACCTGAACACACGCTCCATCCTTGATGCCCGCACATCCTCCGGAAATCACGTAGGTCATGCGTCCAGCGTGTCGCTTGACCAGGGGCGCGTCCATGACTTTGGTCAAGGTCTCTGCAGTCCAGGCACACGCGCTCTCGCGGCCAGCCGCCTAGCATCCTTCCCATGAGCCGCGCCCTGACCTCACCGCCCCCGACCTCCATGGTTCAGACCGCCGCTCGCGTGCTGCTGGGCTCGGCGATGGTGTTCGCGGGCACGTCGCACCTGACGTTTGCGCGGGACGACTTCCAGGCGCAGGTGCCGGTCTGGTTGCCGCTGAACAAGGATTTCGTGGTGCTGGCGTCGGGGGTGGTCGAGGTCGGGCTGGGCGTGGCGTTGCTGGTCCTGCCGCGCGAGCGGCGCAGGGTGGGCTGGGTGCTCGCGGCGTTCTACGTGGCGATCTTCCCTGGGAACATCTCACAGTACCTGTCGCATCAGAGTGCGTTTGGGCTGGACACCGACCAGAAGCGGCTGGTGCGTCTGTTCTTCCAGCCCCTGCTGGTGCTCTGGGCCCTGTGGAGCACCGGGGCGTGGCCGCGGCGGGAGCGTTGAGCCGGGAGTGACCGTAGTCAACCTGACGGCACGCGGCGGATTCACGCGGGACACTGCCGCATGTTCCGTACCGCGCCCAAACCGATGAAGCCCGGCCCCGGTCAGGAGAGCGTGTGGGACTACCCGCGCCCACCGCGTCTGGAACGGGTGGACAAGCGCATCGAGGTCATGCTGGGGGGCGTGACGGTCGCCGACACGACTGAGGCGTTCCGGGTGCTGGAGACCAGCCATCCGCCCACGTACTACCTGCCGCCCGAGGCCTTTCTGCCCGGCGTCCTGAGTCCCGCGCCGGGCCGGAGCGTCTGCGAGTGGAAGGGACCCGCCACGTACTGGACACTCACAGCGGGTGGCCGGCGTGCCGAGGCGGCCGGCTGGAGCTACGACTCTCCCACCCCGGCTTTTCGCGACCTGGCCGGCTATGTGGCCGTGTACGCGGGCCGCATGGATCAGTGCCAGGTGGGCGGCGAGGTCGTCACGCCGCAGCCGGGCGGGTTCTACGGTGGCTGGATCACGGCGGATGTGGTCGGGCCGTTCAAGGGTGAGCCGGGCACGTTGGGCTGGTAAGCGGCGGTGGGTGAAGGGAGCAAGACCGGGTACATGTGGCGGCCCTTGCTACCCTGCCCGTATGACTGAAGCTGCGATCCGCGCGAAGCTCACGGCCCTGGTGCCCGCCCTGCGGCATTTTCATTCGGCGCTGCTCGATTTTGCCAAGGGCGAGTACGAGTTCCTGCACGGCCCGGTGAAGGGGCCGTTCGCGCTGTACTCGCTGGTCATGAACGATCCGGCCTTCCAGTGGCTGCGGCCGCTGTCCGGGATCATGGCCACGCTGGACGAGGTGCTGGACGCCAAGGAGGCCACGCTCACCGACCGCAACGTGACCGACGTGCGCGGCGCGCTGGGCCTGCTGTTCGCGGAGTCGGACACGCGTTTCGCGGACTTCCGGGCCGGGTACGGGCGCGCGCGTGGCGACGCCCGGGTTCGCGAAACAGAGGCGAAGTGGCGGGAAGTGCTGGCCGACCGCCTGGAGGCGTAGCCGTGGCACCAGGGTCGATCTGGAGGTCGGGGTGAAGCTGGTGGTGGGCCTGGGCAATCCGGGCACGCAGTACGCCCAGACGCGGCACAACGTGGGCTGGCTGGTCGTGGACGAAGTGGCCCGCCGCGCCGGGGCGTCGTGGCGCAAGGAGGGCAAGGATGCCGAGCTGGCCGAGGTGCGCCTGGGCAGCGAAAAGGTGCTGCTGGTCAAGCCACAGACGTTCATGAACACCTCCGGCAAGGCGGTCGCGCCCCTGATGGGGTTCTACAAGCTCGAAGGCCCTGACCTGCTGGCCGTGCAGGACGACCTGGACAGCCCCTTTGGCCTGCTGAGGTTCCGGATGGGTGGTCGGCACGGCGGGCAGAACGGCGTGCGCGACCTCATCCGGCTGCTGGGCCACGAGGCGTTCCCGCGCCTGAAGCTGGGGATCTCGCGGCCCCCGGCGGGCTGGGATCCGGCCGACTGGGTCCTTAGCCGCTGGCGGCCCGAGGAGGCGGCGACCCTTGAGCAGCTCGTGCGGCTGGGCGCGGACGCCGTGGCGGTGTGGGCGACGGCGGGGCTGGCCGAGGGACAACTGCAGTTCAACAGCACGGATCTGCGCCCCAAACCTGAACCGGCGTCCACCCCGGCGGAACGGCAGCCCGGGTAGTGGAGGCGCCGGGGGTGTCTAAGCCCGTATCCTGACCGGCGTGCCCACAACAGAATTGAGGCTGGACGTCCTGATGCACCTTTCGAACCTGCCGGGGGTGCCCGGACAGGAGGACGCGGTACGCGAGTTCGTGCTGCGGGAACTGGACGGCCTGGCCGACGAGGTGCGCGTGGACGCCCTGGGCAACGTGATCGCCTTCCGGGCGGCGCGCAAGCCGAAGAAAAGCGAGAAGGTCGAGCGGGTCATGGTCAGCGCGCACATGGACGAGATCGGGTTCCTGGTGCGCTTCATCGACGACCAGGGCTACCTGCGCGTGCAGGCGCTGGGCGGTTTCGACACGCGCAACCTCTTCGCGCGGAACGTGACCGTCCACACGCGGGGCGGCACGCTGCCGGGCATCCTGACGCCGGGTGGCCGCCCGGTGCATATCGCCACGCCGGAGGAACGCAAGAAGATCCCCGAGGTGCGCGATTTCGTGGTGGATCTGGGCCTGAGCGCCGATGAGGTGCGCCGCCGCGTGCGCGTGGGCGACATGGTCACGCTGGATCAGGCGGCGCGGCAGGTGGGGAATCTGGTGTGCGGCAAGGCCATGGATGACCGGGCGTCGGTGTTCATGCTGCTGGAGGTGCTGCGGCAGCTGCGGGGCAAGCGGCCCCGGCATGACCTGATCGCGGTGTTCAGCGTGCAGGAGGAAGTGGGCCTGCGCGGCGCGGTCGTCGCGGCGTACGGGGCGCAGCCCACGGTGGGGATCGGTCTGGACGTGACGCTGGCGGTCGACACGCCCGGTTCCACGCCGGACGAGGCGGTCACGCGGGTGGGCGGCGGGATCGGCATCAAGGTGTTCGATTCCAGCATGATCTCGACCCGCTGGCTGGTGGACGAGTTCGCGGATCTGGCCGATGCACAGGGCATTCCGGCGCAGCTGGAGGTGCTGGCCCTGGGCGGCACGGACGGCGCGGCCATCCAGCGCAGCCGCGACGGGGTGCCCAGCGTGACCCTCAGCCTGCCGACCCGCTACATCCACACCATCGTGGAAGCGGTGCACGTGGACGACCTGCGGGCGGGCGTGGATCTGCTGTGTGCGTACCTGCGTTGAGGTGAGAACCTGAGGCGGTAAAGGTTCGCCCAAGGCGCAGGGGCAACGCCGGGGGGCCGGGCGGCGTACTGATGGTCGTATGGAACTTCTCTCCGGTCTGCTGTCCTCGCTGGGACTCTCGGGTGCGGCGGGCCTGAACGCCTTCATTCCGCTGCTGCTGGTGGGCCTGCTGAACCGCTTCGGGGTGATGCACCTCGCGCAGCCGTATGACCTGCTCAGCACGACCTGGGTGCTGGTGGGTGTGGGCGTGCTGGGCGCACTGGATTTCGTGGGCGACAAGATTCCCGGCGTGGATCACGTCCTGCACCTGGTGGGCGGCGTGGTGAATGCGGCGGCCGGCGCCATTCTGTTCGCGTCGCATACCGGAGTGGCGGACATCCCGCCGGCCCTGAGCATGGCGCTGGGGCTGATCGTGGCGGGGGGCGTGCATGCCACGCGCGCGGCGGTACGGCCGGTCGCCACCGCCACCACGGCGGGCCTGGGCAACCCGGTGGTGAGTACCGTCGAGGACGGCACGAGCCTGCTGCTCAGTGTGCTGGCGGTGTTCGCGCCCGTGCTGGCGGTGCTGGTGCTGGCGGCGGTCGTGGTGTTCGGGTACCGCATGTGGTCGCGGCTGGGGGGACGCCGCCGGGCGCTGTAGCGCCCTGAACGTCAGGGGTGGGGAGAGGCCAGCGCGGCTCTCCCTACCTCTTTTGCCAGCTCCTGTGGACACTGTGCCTACCTCTCTGTCACGTCCGCAGTGAACGGCTGTCGTGTTCCGGCCGTACGCCCTGCACCAGTCCAGTCATCTGCTGCATTTTGTCAAAAGAAACCTAGCCAAATGGTTGTCAGAGTTTTGACATCCTGCTCATCTGGCCCTAAGCTCGAGCCATGCAGGGATGCAACTACTGCAAATTGAACGAGCACAAGGAGACGCCATGAAGCTCATCACGGCAGTCATCAGGCCCGAACGCGTCCAGCAGGTCAAGGAAGCGCTGTTCCAGGCCGGTATCAGCGGCATCACCCTGTCGCGCGTCAGCGGGCACGGCGGCGAGCAGGAAGTCGTCGAGCACTACCGGGGCACGCGCGTCATGGTGGAATTCCACGACAAGGTCGAAGTCCGCATGGCGGTCAGTGAACCCTTCGTGCAGGCGGCCATCGACGCCATCGTGCGCGGGGCCCGCACCGGCGAGGTCGGCGACGGCAAGATCTTCGTGCAGACGCTCGACCGCGTGGTTCGCATCCGTACCGGCGAGCAGGACGCCGCCGCCCTGACGCCCGTCACCGAGACGCGTCTCACGCCCGCCTGACCGTGGGAAAGGAGCAGTGACCTGATGACCCCCCGATTCCCATCTGCCCGACCCCTTCTGCCCCTGGCCCTGCTGCTCGGCGGCGCGGCCTTCGCGCAGACCGCCACCCCCAAGATGGACAGCGGCGACACCGCCTGGATGCTCGCGTCAGCGGCCCTGGTGCTGCTCATGACGCCCGGCCTGGCCTTCTTCTACGGCGGCCTGAGCCGCACCCAGAGCGTACTGAACACCATGATGATGAGCGTCGTGTCGCTCGGCATCGTCACGATCGTCTGGATGGTCGCCGGGTACTCGATTGCCTTCGCCTCCGGCGGCAACGGCTTCTTCGGCCCGCTGGTGAACGCCGGGTTCAGCGGCATGGCCGGACAGCTCAGCGGCACCATTCCCGCCTACGTCTTCGCGGCCTTCCAGGCCATGTTCGCGATCATTGCCCTGGCCCTGGTGAGCGGCTCGGTCATCGAGCGCATGCGCTTCGGCGCCTTCGTGCTGTTCGGCACGCTGTGGAGCCTGCTGATCTACGCCCCGCTGGCCCACTGGGTCTGGAACGCCGACGGCTGGCTCTTCAAGCTGGGCGCCCTGGACTTCGCCGGTGGCACCGTGATCCACATCGCCGCCGGCGTCTCGGGCCTGGTCGCCGCGAGCGTGCTGGGTGCCCGCATCGGCTTCCCCAAGACCGCGCACGTGCCGCACAACGTGCCCTTCGTCCTGCTCGGCGCGGGCCTGCTGTGGTTCGGCTGGTTCGGCTTCAACGCTGGGAGTGCGCTGGCCGCCAACCAGTCCGCCGCCCTGGCCTTCATCACCACCCTGATCGCCACGGCCGCCGCGATGCTTACCTGGCTGGCGCTGGAAAGCGTCCGTTCCGGCAAGCCCACCGCCGTGGGGGCCGCCACCGGCATGGTCGTCGGGCTGGTCGCCATCACGCCCGCCTGCGGCTGGGTCAGCCCGATGGCGTCGATCGCCGTGGGTGCGCTGGGCGCCGCCGCGAGCTTCGCCGCCGTGCAGCTCAAGCAGCGCATGAAGGCCGATGACGCGCTCGACGTATTCGCCTGCCACGGGGTCGCCGGGATCGTCGGCGCGATCCTGACCGGAGCGTTCGCCTTCACGACCGGCTCCGGGAAGGCCTGGGGCACCCAGGTGCTCATCCAGATCGTGGGCGTGCTCGCCAGCATCATCTGGACCGGCGTGGGCACCTTCATCCTGCTGAAGCTGGTCGGACTGGTCATGCCGCTGCGCGTGCCCGCCAACCAGGAGATCGTGGGGATCGATGTCAGCGCCCACAGCGAACAGGGCTACTCCGACAGTGAAACCGGCCTGGGCGCCCCCGTCTTCGTCGGCGGTGACTGACCCCCGCACGCACCACCCGTAAACCAGAACCTCCACGTCCACCCGCCCCCGACTGCATCCCCGGGGGCGGGCTGTTGTCGTGTCTGGAAAATGTCTGGGAGGCGCTCCGGGGCGCAGGTGACCGCTCCGGGATCACGAATGGTTCGCAGTGCAACCCACACGGTGCATACTTTGACCATGAGACTGATCACCGCAGTGATCCGCCCCGAGCGGATTCCGCAGGTCAAGGAAGCGCTGTTCCAGGCCGGGGTCAGCGGGATTACCCTGTCGCGTGTCAGTGGGCATGGCGGTGAGCAGGAAATCATCGAACGCTACCGGGGCACGCAGGTGATGATCGAATTCCACGACAAGGTCGAGGTCATGATCGGGGTGAGTGAACCCTTCGTGCAGGTCACAATCGACGCGATCATGCGGGGGGCCCGCACTGGCGAGGTCGGAGATGGCAAGGTCTTCGTGCAGAACCTCGACCGCGTGATCCGCATCCGGACTGGCGAGGAGGACAGCGCCGCCCTGACCCCGGTCACCGAGAAGAAACTCATCCCAGAGGGCAGTTCTTAACGCGCAGCTGGTCTCGAGTGCTTACGGCTGCCGGCACCTCCAGCGGCGGCACCTGTGAATGAGAACCTCGATTTCGCCCTGTAGAACCTGTTCCTGCACGCTCCTGGCAGGAATCCCGCTCTACGCCCTCAACCGAAGTGAGCTCAGGATCTGGAATCAGGGGCTGGGCGGTCGGCGCTGGGGGCCGCCGAACTCGGGCTCCTGGATGCGGCACGGTTCAGCGACGCGGCCGGACGGTTGAGCACCGTGCCCGCCCGCCGTGCCATCCAGAGGCGCTGGCCGATCAGCACGATCACCAGCAGCGTCGTGCCGACCAGGCCCAGCAGGACGCGGTGTTCCGGAACCAGCATGACGCCCAGCAGGGTGAAGTACGCGATCATCAGCAGCAGGTAGGTGATCAGACTGTTGCCGCGCTGCGCGCTCAGCAGCACGTCGACGTAGGTGGGCCCCTCTTCCAGCCGCTGCGGCAGCGGGTAGGCGGGCACCCGCACGTCCCGGTGCACATCCACGACGACCGCCGTGATGTTGTCCGGGCCGCCCGCATCGTTCGCGGCATTGACCAGGGCCCGCGCGGTCTCCTCGGGCTCGGCGCGCCGGGACAGCATGTCCAGCAGTTGCTGGTCGAACACCACGCCGCTCAGGCCGTCGCTGCACAGCAGCAGGCGATCCCCGGATCTGACCGGGAAGCCGAACAGTTCCAGCCGGACGCGTTCCTCGCCGCCCAGGGCATTGCTGACCACGCTGCGCCACTGGTGGTCGCGCGCTTCCTGCTCGGTCATGTGGCCCAGGCGCACCTGCTCGGCCACCCAGGAATGGTCCTCGGTCAGGCGAAACAGTTCACCGCCCCGCAGCAGGTAGGCGCGGGAATCCCCCACGTGTGCGACCGTGACCGCGCCCCGGTCGACCAGGGCGGCCAGCAGTGTGGTGCCCATGCCCACATACTCCCCGACGGCGTGCCGGAGGACGGCCAGATTCGCGGCCTGCACGGCCTCGGCCAGCCGGATCGGTGGGGAGCTGCGGGCATCGAGGTAATGCTGGCTCAGGGCGTCCAGGGCGAGGTTCGCGGCCAGCTCTCCGGCCGCGTGCCCACCCATGCCGTCCGCCACGGCATACAGCCCGCCACGCGGCAGGTCGAGGGCCAGGGCTGCGTCCTGGTTTACCCCGCCCTGCCGCTGACGACCCACGTCTGTCAGAAGACCTGACGACATAGCAGGCGTCGCGGAGGCGCGCATGAAGCCAATATAAGTCACGCTCTCTTACAGCTCTCCACACCATCTGCACCTGATGCCGTGCTGGCCGGAAGCCGGGAAGCGAGTGCTTGGACGGCTCAATAGATCGACAGTCGCGTCCTGGGATCGGGTTCACTGGCTGGACGTGTGGCTGGTGTGGCGTGTGTGCAGGCGAGGAGGTGGAGAGGAGCACGAGTCGGTGGAATCCCAACGCTCTGACCGAACAGATTCGTTACGCGCCGTCCACTACCGCCGAACGCTCACCTGCGCGGATGGCCTGTGGCAGCCGGTTCTGCAGCGGCGGAAGGGGACACGTCCAGCCCTCTCCATACGCGCAGTACGGGTGGTAGGCCATGTTGAAATCCACGTCCACCAGGAGTTCGCCGTCCTGTTCGGTCAGGGGGGCGTCCAGGTAGCGTCCGGCCCCGTACGTCTCGGTACCGCTGGTTCCGTCCCGGAACGGCAGGAACACCCGCTGCGGATGCTCCTCACCCAGCGGCGCAAACACCGTCAGTGTGCGCTCGCCGTCAGGGAACGGCACCGTCACCGTGCCGAACGCGTTCATCTGGCGGGGCTCGCCGGTGTTCGTCTCAAGCGTGAACGGCACGGTGGAGTCCGGCGCGGCCTGGAGGGGCGCCTGGAAGGCCCACGCCTCGTCCGGCGGGTAATAGCTGAGCCCCGTGAACGCGTCTGGACGCACCGGCCCGCGCCCCGCCGCGAAATGCGCGTCCTTGCGCTGCCGGAAGTCCAGCACGGCCGCCTCGTAGGCGCCGCTCACCAGTCCACGCTCACACGCTGGCCCGCATATTCCACGATGTCGCCGCGCCGCAGCTTGCGCCGCCGTCGAGTCTCGACCTCGCCGTTCAGCCGCACCTCGCCGCCCTGCACCCGGAACTTCGCCTCACCGCCGGTCTCGACCAGTCCGGTCAGTTTCAGGAAATCCTGGAGGTCGATGGTGTCCGGATCGGCGCGCGTCATGCGGCCAGGGTAGCAGGCCGTCCGAACTCCGCACTGGAGCCGGGATCAGGGTTTGGAAGGCGTCGGGGGGGTCGGCGTGGTGGGCGTTGCCGCTGGCGTGGCCGGGGTCGCTGTGGCAGGCGTGGTGGTCGCGGGCGGGGTGCTGGCGGGCGCAGCGGCAGGCACCGGTTCCGGGGTATTCAGCTTGTACTGCGTGCTGAACAGCTTCAGGTCAGCATCGTCGATCCGCTGATCCTGGTTCAGGTCGCCGGGGAGCGCGCCCGTCTTGCCGTAGTTGCCCATCAGGATCGCCAGGTCGGCCAGGGTGATCTTGCCGTCGCCGTTCAGGTCAGCGCCGCTCAAGCGGGCGCGGGCGGCGTCGGGCGTCCACGCGCTCAGGCCCAGTTCCTTCGCCAGTTCGGCGCGCACAGCGTCGGCCAGGGGCAGGGGGCCCTGCGGGTTGAACTCGATCCGCCGTTCGCCCCCGACCGTCACGACCCGCGCGGCGACGTCCGGATTGAAAGGTGCGCCGCTGGTGCCGCTGCTCCCCAGGAACAGCAGCGGCCCAGCGCTGGTGTCCAGCGTGACCGGCAACTCCTTGGTATTCAGGGCCGCGATGGCCTCCTTCACGGCCTTCGTCAGCGTGTCGCCCTGCGGACGCAGCTTGATGGTGGCCGCCTGGGCCGCGCCTAGCAGCGTGACCGCCAGCAGCAGGCCCGCGCATCTGAGGCGTTTCATTTGGCCGCCCGCGCCGCACGGATCGCGTCACGCAGCGCGCCCAGCTCCGTGATGTCCTTCCCGGCGCTGTCCTTGAGGCCCGAGACCTTCCCCCCCGTGACCGGGTACAGGCCCTGGTTGAAGCCCACCAGGGGGCTGTCCAGGCGGCGGGCGTACAGCAGCACGACCACCTCCTGTCCGGCGCTCAGGGTCGGCAGGTCGGCCAGTCCCTGGAGCACGTACAGCGCCGGTCGGCCCTGCGACTGCGGCAGGCTGCCGGCGTCGCCCGCCAGGGTCTCGGCGACGGTCAGCGGATAGACCGCGTAGACGATGCCGCCCTCTGTAACGGTCGTGGCCGTGCCCAGTGTGGCGCGCACGATGACGTCCGCCTTCTTCGCCTGCTGGACGAAGGTCAGCGGTGGCGCGGTCGTCGCGTCCGCTCCCGGCACGGTCATCAGGCCCAGCGTCAGGGTGCCCACGGTCAGGGCGCGCAGGCCCAGGGTGCGCGGCGCAGCCCTCACGGCGTGTCTCCGCTGCCGTCCGAGGGGGGCGGCGTGGGATCGGGCGGATTCATGGGTGGCGTGGTCGGATCGGTGGTGGGTTCCGTGTCGGGCGTGCCCGTCGGCTCCGTGGTCGCCGGCGTGGTGGTATCCGGCGTGGCGGGCGTCGAGGGTGCTGGTGTCGTGCTGCTGGGCGTCGGAGTTGAGGGCGTGGCGTCGGGAGTGGCACTGGCTGGGCTGGGCGTGGCGTTCGGGGCGCCCACCAGTGCGCCGTCTGCTCCGCGCGCCTCGACCGACAGTTTGCTGGCGTTCAGGGTGACGGCCTTGGCGGGCTTCACGCTGATCAGCGCGATGCGTGTGCCGGTGCGCGGCACCTTGCGGAACCCGATGTCCAGCAGCAGCGTCTGGCCCTCCTGCCGCCAGAACAGCAGGCCGCCCGAGTCCGCGTTCTGCACGCGGGTGACCTGCACGTTCGCCGGCAGTTCCCACGACAGGTGGGCGGCCCGTGCGCCCCGCGGCGCGGTGATCGTCAGGGGAATGCGCGTCTCGCCCCGGATCTCGCCGCTGGGCAGGCCAGGCGTGATCGCCAGGGGCGGCAGTTCCTGCACGTTCAGGGTGTACTCGCTGGCCTTGGTGCTCAGCGTGGAGTCCGAGGCCTCCAGCGTGAAGGTATAGGTGCCCGCCTTGGTGGGCTGCCCGGACAGCGTGCGCTGCGAGGCGTCCAGTTTCACGCCCGGCGGCAGGCTGCCTGCCGCGAGCCGCAGCGAGTACGGCCCAACCCCGCCGGCCACCGCCAGGGTCGCGGTGTACGGCTCGTTCAGGTAGATGGGCGGCAGGCCGCCGGCACTGTCGGCGAAGTACAGGGCGTCCTTGCCGCTGGTGGTCGAACCCGTGGTCGTCTGACCGCAGGACACCAGGGCGGCGCCCAGCAGCAGGGCCAGCGCCGCGCGGCGCGGGGAGGGCAGGGGAACCATGCCCCGCAGTGTACGCGGCGGCGGGTGCGTGCCCGGTGAGGACGGCATGATGTTCCGCAGGTGCGCTGGCAGACGGGGCATCGGGCGTGTCCAGCACAGTGCGCCCGCCGGCACGCTTCACGCCGGGTGCCTGCACTAGACTTCCGGGATGACCACCACCACCTCCGCCGCCCTACCCCGCGTCGGTGACCGCCTGGGCCGGTACACCGTCCAGCGTCTGGACGCCCTGCCCGAAATGCAGGGCACACTGATCCTCCTCACGCACGAGCTGGGCGCCCGGCACGCGCACGTCGTGCGGGACGACGACAACAGCGCCTTCGGCGTGACCTTCCCCACCGTGCCCAGGGATTCCACGGGCGTGGCCCACATCCTGGAGCACATCGTCCTGATGGGCAGCCAGCAGTACCCGGTGAGCGATCCCTTCTTCGCCATGCTGCCGCGGTCGCTGAACACCTTCATGAACGCCATGACCAGCAACGACTGGACGACCTACCCCTTTGCCACGCGCAACGAGCAGGACTACTTCAACCTGCTCTCGGTGTACCTGGACGCGACCTTCTTCCCGCTGATGCGCTACGAGTCCTTCCGGCAGGACGGGCACCGCTTCGAGTTCGAGACGCCGGACGACCCGACCAGCCCGCTGAAACTCCAGGGTGTCGTGTACAACGAGATGAAGGGAGCCATGGCCGCCCCCGGCGCCGTGATGTGGCGGGCCTTCGGCAAGGCCCTGTACCCGGATCTGACGTACGCGAACAACTCCGGCGGCAGCCCGCAGGACATCCCGAACCTGACCTACGAGGGCCTGCGCGCCTTCCACGCGGCGCACTATCACCCCAGCAACGCCTTTTTCTATACCTACGGCAAACTGCCCCTGGAGCGCATCCTGGCCGAGATCGAAGCCCACGTCATGGCGCACTTCACGCGGCACGAGCTGGACGTCAGCATCCCGGATCAGGCGGCCTTCGCGCAGCCGCGCCAGGAGACGGTCACGTACCCCGGTTCGGACGTGGAACGCGGCGCGCAGGTCAGCGTGGCGTGGAAGCTCGGCCGCAGCAACGATGCCGACGCGAACCTGCGCTGGAGCGTGCTGAGCGACGTGCTGCTCGGCAATGCCGCCGCCCCCCTGACCCGCCCGCTGATCGAATCCGGCCTGGGCGCGGGCCTGGCCGACCTCAGCGGCTACCGAGATTCCTTCCGCGAGGGGGCCTTCGCCGCCGGACTCAAGGGCCTCCCGGCCGGGAAGGCGCCGGACGTGGAGACGCTGGTGCTGGACACCCTGCGCGAGATCGCCGAACGGGGCATCGACCCCGCGCTCATCGAGAGCAGCCTGCACCAGTTCGAGATCGCGCAGAAGGAGGTCAGCAACGCCGGGTATCCGTACGGCCTGCAGGTCATGTTCCGCCTGCTCGGTCCATGGCTGTACGGCGGCGATCCCGTCACCGGCCTGCGCCTCGAGACCGAGCTGGGGCACCTGCGCGCCGATCTCGCCCAGGGACGGGTGTTCGAGCCCATGATCGAGCGCGAGCTGTTGAACAACCCCCACCGCGTCACGCTGGAACTCGCGCCGGATCCGCAGCTGGCCGAGCGCACCGAGGCCGACGAGCAGGCCCTGGTCACGCGCCTGAGCGCCGACTTCACCGACGAAGACCGGAGTCGGATCGTCGCGGAGAGCCTGCGCCTCAAGGAACTCCAGGCGCAGGAGAGCGATCCGGATGTTCTGCCCACCCTGGCGCTCTCGGACGTGCCGCC
Organism: Deinococcus sp. KSM4-11; assembly: GCF_004801415.1. Classification (NCBI taxonomy): domain Bacteria; kingdom Thermotogati; phylum Deinococcota; class Deinococci; order Deinococcales; family Deinococcaceae; genus Deinococcus; species Deinococcus sp. KSM4-11. The sequence goes on from NZ_SSNX01000008.1 coordinate 184,617, forward strand.
CCAGGTTCCGCGCGTGGCCTACACGCAGGATCAGGCCGGTCGGGCCACCGTGGCTCGCGTGCCGCAGCCGACCGGCGGCCTGTCGTACCTGGATGTGCAGGTTCGGTTGCCAGACGTGCCCTCAGACCTGCTGGACACCCTGCCCCTGTACGCCTTCGCGGTCACGCGCGGCGGCGCGGCCGGCGACGACTACGTGGCCCTGGCCCGGCGCATCGAGGCCGTGACCGGCGGGATCAGTGCCAGCGTGGGCGTGGGCACCCGCCCGGACGACCTCAGTGGGCTGCGCCTGAGCGTGACCTTCAGCGGCAAGGCCCTGGCGCGCAACGCGCCGGCCCTGGTGGACGTCCTGCGGGACGTGATCGCCACGCCCGTGTTCACGCGTGAACGCCTGGAACAGCTGCTCAAGCAGCGCCTGGCCGGCCTGAAGGCCAGCATCCTGCAGGGGGGCAGCGCCTACGCCGAACGCCTCGCAGCGGCGCAGGTCAGTCCGGCGGGTGCGATCACCGAGCACTTCAGCGGCCTCTCCGCCCTGGCTTCCCTGAAAGGGATCGTCGAGGACGGCGGCCTGGACGCCCTGCTCGACCGCCTGAACCGCGTACACGCCCTGCTGCTGACCGGCACGCCCGTGCTGTGCCTCACCGCCACCGAGAGCGACCTGACGCTCGATCTCAGGCCCATCACGGCGGCCTTCACCGGAGACGCGCCGGTCGGGGCTCCTCACCCAGAGAGCGCGCCGCACCGCCCGCAGGCGCGCACCACGGACTCCCCGGTGGCGTTCAACGCCGTGGCCTTCCGTACCGTGCCGTACACGCATGCCGACAGCCCCGCTCTGCTGGTGCTCTCACGCCTGCTGCGTAGCGGATACCTGCTCAAGGAGATCCGCGAGAAGGGCGGCGCGTACGGCGGCGGCGCTGGCTTCGACACCCGCGAGGGCGTGTTCACCATGAGTTCCTACCGCGACCCGAACGTGAAGCGCACCTTCGAGGTCTTCCGGGACGCCCGCACGTTCTTGGACACCGAGCTGGGCGTGCGGGAGCTGACCGAGGCGATCCTCTCGGCCAGCAAACTCCTCGATCCGCTGACCAGTCCGGACACCATCGGCCGCATGCGCTTCTTCGGCGACCAGGCCGGGTACACGCCCGAGGTGCAGGACGCCTACAAGGCCCGCCTGCTGGCCGTCACGCTGGAGGATCTGCGGCGCGTCATGGCCACCTACCTCACCCCGGAGCGCGCCGCCTACGCCCTGGTGACCGGACAGGATCCCAACGAGGACGTTCGCGAACTGGGCCTGACCTTCGACGTCCAGGCCCTCTGACCGCCGGGCGCTGACCAGCCGGGCCGCGCTCCTACGGGGTGCGGCCCGCTGCCGTGGGGGCGGGCGGACTCTGCAGGGGAACCGTCAGTTGCCCCGTCTTCCAGTTCAGCCGCGCCGTGCGGCCCACGTGCGCCCAGAATTCCTGCGGGGTGGCGCCCGGCACGTCATAGCGCAGGTACAGGTAGCCGCGCTGCGTCTCATCGAGTCCCACGTTTACTTCCGCGCGGCTGGGCGTGGCCCCCTTCAGCGTCGCGAACTCCGGGGTTGCCTCGATCTGGGCCGCCGCCGCCGCGTACAGCTGCTCCTGCCGCTCGGTGGGTTCAGCGCCGGCCGCGCTGGCGGGCACCAGGGCCAGGGGCGGCCGGGCCGGGGCGCTCACCGCGCCCCCCGGTACCCGGCCGCCTCGGCCGAGGGGCCGTCCGGGAAGCACGCGACCGCGCGCGTGGCCGCGTAATTCGCGTCCCCCAGCGGCAGGTGGTAGATGCCGGTGCGGCTTACCTTCACCGGAGCCAGAGCCGGGCAGCCCCCCTGCGCGTCCGGTGGCGTGGGCTCCGTGGACACTGGAGCCGATTCGGCTGGCTCCGCTGACGGCGGCACCATGTCCGGCTCCGAATCGGGCGCGAAGGACGGATCGGCTGGCAGCGGCGGCGCGGCGACCGGCAAGCCCGGCAGGATCGGCACGTTCAGGGTCGGGTGCTCGGTGTCCGGCGTCGCGCCCGGCGGCAGGGTCGGCACATGCGTAGGCGGAATCACCGGCTGGTTCGGGTGGCGGCCCGGTTTCGCACCGCCCGGCAGCGGCCCCACGTACTTCACGTACGCCTCCTCCCAGTTGCTCGCAATCGCCTGCTGCGCCTCCGGAAAACTCAGCTTCCCCGCACACGCCAGATCGTGCAGGCGGTTCTCCAGCGCGTCCTTCACGTGCGCGTTCAGGGGCTCGGTCAGGTACGACTGTGGCCACAGGTTCCGCAGGCTGTTCGAGCCGCCCAGTTCCAGGCTGATCAGGTGATCGACTTCGTACTCGCCCGGCGCGCGCGAATGGACGCCGTATTCGCGGTACACCTGCTCCTTGAGGGCCTGCGGAACGTTCCGCACGGTCTTCGTGTAGCCCGGCTTGCAGATCACCGCCGCGTCCGTGGTGAGCACGTCGCCCGGCGTCAGGGCCGGATCCGGCTGCATCGGGGCCATGGCGGAACCTGCCAGTGCGCCCGAACAGCTCAGCACCAGCAGGGGCCGCCACCAGGAAGTCATCTCCACAGCCTGCACCAAGTCGCTCGCACGGACATGAAAGCAGGAAGGCCAAAATGAACCCCCCACCGCAGGGTGAGGGGGTTCAGGTCTGGCTCGGCAGGCTGGGGTCGAACCAGCGACCATTCGATTAACAGTCGAACGCTCTGCCACTGAGCTACTGCCGAATACCGCGCCGGACGATTTTGACGTCGTGGACGCATGGCACGTCGCGCCGTTTCCGGTGCAGGAGGGATAGTACCACGCTCCCCAGGAGCACGCAAGACCCGCACATGGGCCACGGCGTGCTCAGGCCTGAGCGCCACCCGGCATGATCGTGCCCGGCGTGACCCCCAGCCGTTTCAGGGCCTCTGCCCACTGCTGCTCGGGTGGCACGTCCCACAGCAGTTCCGGCGTGTCCTGCTCCACCCACACCCATGCCCCCTCACGCGCCTCCTCGGTCAACTGGCCTGCCCCCCACCCGGCGTAGCCGAGCACCAGCCGGTACGGCTGCCCGCTGTTCATCACGGCGCGCAGCACCTCCAGGCTGGAACTCACCATCAGTCCGTCCACCACGTGCACTTCGCCGTCCAGGCCCATCGGATCGCGGTACAGGCACCACCCGAGCGTCGGATCGACCGGGCCGCCCAGCCACCCGGGCTGCTCCTGACCCGGCGTGTCCGCCATCAACTCGGACACACTCTGGGGCAACGGCGCGTTCACGATCAGGCCCATGGCTCCCTTCGTGTCGTGCTCCAGTAGCAGAATCACGGTGCCCTCGAACACCCCGCCGTGCAGGTGAGGACTGGCAACCAGGAACGTGATCGGCCCGCTCATGCCGCCCAGGATAGCGGGCAGGATGCCGCGCAGAAAGCGACCCCCGCCGTGAAAGCAGGGGTCGCTCGGGAATGGGGCGTGATCGCCTACGCGCTCGCACCCGCGCCGCGCCGTCCGGTGCGGCGTTTCGTGGGGGGTACCGCCACGCTGCCGTCACGCGGGGTTTCGAGCGCCTTCAGGCCGCCGACCAGGGCGACGTTCAGCACCTCGTCCACGGTCTCGCAGGGGTGGAAGGTCATGCTGGCGCGCAGGTGCGCGGGGATGTCGCGGATGTCGCCCTCGTTCGCCTTGGGCAGGATGATGTGCTTGATGCCGGCCCGGCGGGCGCCCAGCACCTTCTCCTTCAGGCCGCCGATGGGCAGGTAGCGACCGGTCAGGGTCATCTCGCCGGTCATGGCGACGTCGTGGCGGGCCGGGATGCCGCTCAGGGCACTGATCAGGCTGGTGACCATCGCGCCGCCCGCGCTGGGGCCTTCCTTGGGGATCGCGCCGGCCGGGACGTGCACGTGGATCTCGCTGTCGTCCACGCGGGCCTTGTCGATGTGGAAGCGTTCGGCGTTCGCCTTGATGTACGTCAGGGCGGCGCGGGCTGATTCCTTCATGACGTCCCCGAGCTGGCCGGTGAGCACCAGGCCCTTGCCGGGGCTGATCGAGGTCTCGACGAACAGGATGTCCCCGCCCACCGGCGTGTAGAACATGCCGGTGCTCACGCCCACCATGTCGTCCTTGTTCTCGGTCTCGGGGCTGTGGCGCGACTGGCCCAGGTAGCGGTCGAGTTCCTTGTCGGTGACCTTCACGCGCTTGACCTCGCCGGTGGCGATGCGCCGGGCGACCTTGCGGGCGACCGTGCCGATCTCGCGCTCCAGGTTGCGCACGCCGGCCTCGCGGGTGTAGTGCGAGATCAGTTTCTCGAGCGTGGCGTCGGTGAAGGTGATCTGGTTGGGCTTCAGGCCGTTCGCGGTGAGCTGGCGGGGCATCAGGTAGCGCTTGGCGATCTCCAGTTTCTCCTGCTCGATGTAGGAGTTGAACTCGATGACTTCCATGCGATCCATCAGGGCCGGGGGGATCTGCTCGGGGTAGTTCGCGGTGGCGATGAACATGACCTCGGACAGGTCGAAGGCGACGCCCAGGTAGTGGTCGGTGAAGTTCTGGTTCTGCGCCGGGTCGAGCACTTCCAGCAGCGCGGCACTGGGATCGCCCTGGTAGCTGGAACCCAGCTTGTCCACCTCGTCGAGCAGGATCACGGGGTTCTTGGTGCCGGCGGTGCGCAGGCCCTGCACCAGTCGGCCGGGCATCGCGCCGATGTAGGTGCGGCGGTGGCCACGGATGTCCGACTCGTCGCGCGCGCCGCCCAGGGCGATCCGGACGTACTTGCGGCCCAGCGCCTTGGCGATGCTCTGCGCGATGCTGGTCTTGCCGACCCCAGGAGGGCCGGTGAACACCAGGATCGAGCCCTTGTTGACGTCCTCGGCGCTCAGTTCACCGCGTTCGGCGCGTTCCTTGCGCAGGCGGCGCACGGCCAGGAATTCCAGCACGCGATCTTTGACCTTGTCCAGGCCGTAATGGTCGTCGTCGAGCACCTGCGCAGCCTCGGTCACGTCGAGCTGATCCTCGCTGCGGGTGTTCCAGGGCAGCTCGGTGATCCACGTCAGGTAGGTGCGGATCACGCTGGCCTCGGCCGCGTCGGGGTGCATGCGGGCCAGGCGGTTGACCTCGCGGTCCACTTCCTTCTTGATGTCGGGCTTGAGATCCAGGGCCTCGATCTTGGTGCGGAACTGCTCGGCCTCGTCGCCGTCCTCACCGTCCTCACCGCCCTGGAGTTCCTTCTGGATGACCTTCATCTGCTCGCGCAGGTAGTACTCGCGCTGGTTCTTGTCGATCTCTTCCTTGACCTGGGCGCGGATCTTGGCCTGCACGGCCTGCACTTCCTGCTCGGTGTCCAGCAGCGTCAGCAGCTTGCGGATGCGCGCAGTGACGTTCGAGGCTTCCAGCAGCGCCTGCTTGTCCTCCAGCTTGAAGTCCAGGTTGAAGGCGATGTGGTCGGCCATCTCGCCAATCTCGTCCTTGCCGTTGATGGTCTGCACGGCCTCGGCGTTCAGCTTACCGCCCGAGGCGATGACCTCGAATTTTTCCTTCAGTTCGCGGCTCAGCGCCTGGAGTTCCACGGCCTTGTCGGGCGTGGCGGGCAGCGGGGTGATGTCGGCGCGCAGGTACTCGTCGCGGGTGTAGTGGGTGGCCTTCACGCGGGCCACGGCCGACACGAGCATCTGCACGGTGCCGTCCGGGTTCTTGCGCACGCGCAGGACGTTGCACGCGGTGCCGATGTCGTACAGGTCGCTGCCGGTGGGGTCGTCGACGTCCTTGTCGCGCTGGGAGACGATCAGGATGACTTTCTCGCCCGCCAGGGCGGCCTCGATGGCGCCGATGGACAGCGCGCGGCTGGCATCGATGTGCTGAACCATCGTGGGGTAGATCACGCTGCCACGCACCGGGCAGACGGGGACATTCTTGGGAAGGGTGATGGTTTCGGTGGGCATTGCGGACTCCTTTCGCCCAGGCGGTGCTCTGGTCGGATTCCCGCCCTGTGAAACAGGGACTACCAGGAAACTTGAGTGCGACTATATCAAGTCTGGGCAGGGAAGGCAAATGTTCGACTCGCTGCGCCAGATGGCCTACAACCCGTGTATCACGAGAAAAGTCTACGCCTCTGACCTGACAGCAACCTCACGCAACCTGATCAAGCATTCACGGACTCGCCCACCGCGGTCGACACTGACCCGCGCGATACTGCACGCCATGCCCCGCCTCCACGTCCGGCTGACCCGCCTGCCCGCCCTCAGCCCGCCCGGCACCCTGTTCCTGACCGGCGACCACCGCCGCTGGAGCAGCGACCCCGCCGGCTGGACGTTCGACGCGGCCGGAACGCTCGACGCCGACCTGCCGGACGGCACCCTGCTGATGCTCAAGGTGCGCCACGTCGCCCCGGACGGCCGCGTCACGGAGGAAGGCGACGCGTGGGGAGGCCGCGCGCCCGCCCACAAGGTGACCGTGCAGGGCGACACCGACGTTACCCTGGACATCGCCGGTTGGCAGGACGACCGGCAGGGCCGGAGCCGCCCCGCCCGCAGCTTCTCCCCGACCGGGGAGCTGACCCTGGCTGCGCCGTGGGGAGAGCAGACCGTGCGCCTGTGGGAACCCGCGGGCGCGTCCGGCGTGCTGCCGCTGCTGATCCTCCACGACGGCCAGAACGTGTTCGACGAGGCGCCCAGCTTTGCCGGGGACACCTGGGACGCCGCCCGCGCCGCGCAGGGGCTCGCGCAGGCCGGTCACGCCCTCCGGATCGCGGCCCTGCCCGTGAACGACGAACGCAGCCGCCGCTACGTCCCGTTCCCCTTCGAGATGAATGCCTTCGCTCCCGGCGCCGACGGGTATCTTGACTGGCTCCGGGACATCCTGCGCCCCGCGCTGGCCGCCCAGTGGGGCGACACGCCACCCGCGCAGACCGCGCTGGCCGGTTCCTCCTTCGGCGGCCTGATCACCCTGTACGCCGGCCTACGCGACCCGGACGCCTACGGCACCCTGGGTGTGTTCAGCCCCGCGATCTGGCCCTCCGACTTCGAGCTGCTGCGCTGGATGGAGAACCGCGCGGCCCCGCACGCCCGCGTGTGGCTCGACATGGGCGACCACGAGGCCGCCAGCCTCCAGGGTGCGGCCGATGTGGTGCAGCTCACCCATGACCTCGCCTCCCGCCTGCAGCCGAAGGTGCGAGAAGTCCGCCTCCACATCGGCCACGGCCACTGGCACGACGAGGCCGCGTGGCGCGCGCGATTTCCGGAGTTCCTGCGGTGGTGGCTGGGCGCCTGACCGGCCCCTAGGCCAGCGCGACGTTCAGGCGGCGCACGCCGCGCAGCACGGGGTTGGGCTTGAAGGGCGGATCGGTGTCCGTGACCCGCAGGTCTGGAAAGCGCGTGGCGAGGGCGGCAAAGGTCTCGCTGATCTCCAGCCGCGCGAGGCTGGCGCCCAGGCAGTAGTGCGGCCCCGCCGCGAAGGCGAGGTGGCGGGCGCTGTTCGGCCGCTCCCAGTCGATCCGGTTCGGATCAGGAAAGACGTCCGGATCGCGGTTCGCCGCGCCCAGCATGAGCTGCGCGAAACTGCCGGCCGGGAGGATCACGCCGCCGACGGTCGTCTCGGCCGCCAGCCCCCGCCCGTCGAACTGCACGGGCGACACGACGCGCAGCAGTTCGTCCGCCACGTTCGGGTCCCGGGGGGTGGCGACCAGGGCCGCCCACGCCTGCGGCTGCCGGGACAGTTCCAGCAGGCCGCCGGGAATCAGGTTGCTGGTCGTCTCATGCCCGGCCGTCAGGAGCAGCACCGCGTTCGACAGCAGCTCGTCGCCGCTCAGGCGCTCGCCACCGTCCTGCACCGCCGCCAGCGCCGACAGCAGACCCGGCTGGGGACGCGCCCGCAGCTCGTCGGCGAGGTCCTTGAAGAAGGTGCGCATCTCGCGGGCGTCCGCGTCGATGCGGGCCATCAGTTCCGGCGAGTTCTCCGCGCCCGCCAGCATGTCGGCCACGCTCTGCGACCAGCGCACGAACCGCGCCTCGTCGTCGCCGTGCAGGCCCAGCATGCCCATGATCACGCGCGCCGGCAGCGGGTTCGACAGCCCCGACACGATGTCCCCGCCGCCCCGCGCCGCGAGGTTGTCCAGCAGCCCCGACAGGAGCGAGCGCACCAGATCCCGCTGCTCCTCGACGACCCTTGGCGTGAAGGCCGCGCTGACCAGTCCGCGCAGCCGCTGGTGCGACATGCCGTTGTGGAACAGCATCATCGACCGCAGCAGCTGGACACCCTCCGACGCGGGCGCGTCCTCGGGCGGCATGCCCGAGCCGCTCATGGCCGACGGCGAGCGCAGCACCGACGAGCAGGGCGCGTGGCCGGTGATGAACGTTCCCTGCCACTCCGGGTGAACCACGTGCAGCGCCCCGCCCGTCCCCAGCGCCCGCACGCGCTCGTAGGCGGGGTACGGGTTCGGGAGGGCCTCGGGCTGCCACAGCGCGGTGATGGCCGCCTGCACGTCGGTCATGGGCTCGGAAAGCGTCATGCCCCAGCGTGCGCCCGTCACTACTCGACGGCCAAGCCCGCGTGTCGAGTAGCGTGGTGGCCATGCCCGGCCCCTGGCAACGCGTCACCGATCCCGCCGCCGTGAAGCTGTTCATGGAGGCGTCCATGATGGTCACGCTCGAACACCTGATGCTGGGCGAGCACAGCGCCTCGCACCTGGCCCGCCTGCTGCACGCTCCGCTGAACGCCGTGCACCACCGCCTGCGCCGCCTCGTGGCCGCCGGACTCGCCTACGAGAGCCGCGTTGAGGCCCGGCGGGGACGGCCCATCCGGCACTACCGCGCCACCTCGGACGCATACCTCGTTCCGTACGACGCCACCCCACTGACCTCGGTGGAAGACCTCGTGGGCCTGCACGAGACTGGCTTCGCCCGCCGCTTCCTGCACGCCGTGGTCGAGGCCGGACGCAGCCTGGTCGTGAACGAACGCGACATCGGCCTGCGCGTGTTCCGCGACGGCGACGCGGTCAGCGTGGACATCACTCCCCGCGCGGGCGAATTCACCCTCGACGAATTCCTGGCCCCGGACTCCCCGGTGCTGCTGCTGAACTGGGGCGAACTGCGCCTGACCCGCGAGGACGCCAAGGCCATGCAGCGCGAACTGCACGCCCTGCACGCCCGCTACGCCGCCCGGCACGGCCCGGAACGCTACCTCTTCCGCCTGGGCCTCACGCGCGACCGGCCCGACGACGCGGGCTAACCGAGCCCGTCCACGTCCAGGAAGTCGGTCACCACGCGGTTCAGCACCCACCATCCCTGAGGTGTCGCCCGCAGGTGGTTGCCGTCCAGCACCAGCAGCCCGCGCGAGACGTTCGCCTCGATGGGCGCCGCATACGCCGCCCGCACGTCCAGGCCACTGCGCCGCGACAGGTCGGCCAGATCGAGGCCCGTGTTCAGCCGCAGGCCCATGAACAGCGCGTCCGTCACGAACTCCGGCGCGTCGATCGCCTCGACTTCTCCCGCTTCTCCCGCCAGCCACTCGTGCAGGTGCGGATTCGTACGCCGCACGGTCAGGATGCCGTCCGCCTCCGGGAACGCCGGATAATGTCCTGCGGCCCCCGGTCCCACCCCCAGATAGGTGCGCCCCTGCCAGTACGCGAGGTTATGCCGCGACTGCTGTCCTTCCAGCGCGTAATTGCTGATCTCGTACCGCGTGAAGCCCCGCGAGGTCAGCACCTCCTCCGTGCGCTCGAAGCCACGCCGCTCGTCGTCGTCCTGCACGGTCACGCCCCGGCGCGCGAACTCGGTGCCGGGCTCGATGGTCAGCGTGTACGCGCTCACGTGACCCACCCCCAGTTCCACGAGGCCGTGAATGTCGCTGTCCAGCGGTTGCCCAGGCACGGCGGTGATCAGGTCGCCGCTCACCCGGAAGCCGGTGCGCACCAGCGTGCCCACGGCCTCGCGGGCCTGCTGCGCGTCGTGCTGGCGGCCCAGAAACGTCAGCGTGGCATCGTCCAGACTCTGCACGCCCACGCTCGCGCGATCCAGGCCCAGGTCACGCCACAGCGCCGCGCGCTCCACGCTGACCGTGCCGGGATTCACTTCCAGCGTGTTCTCGATCCGGCCCCAGCCCAGGTGCTTCTGCACGCTGCCTACCAGCGCCGACAGTTCCGCGTCGCGCAGGAAACTGGGCGTGCCGCCGCCCAGATACACCGTGTCCAGCGCGACGTCGTACAGGTCGGCCAGCCGAGCGGCCTCCTCCTCCAGCTTCGCCAGATACCGTTCCACCAGCCCGGCCCGGCGCGTCAGCACGTGAAAATCGCAGTACGGGCAGATGCTCGGGCAGAACGGCACGTGCACGTACAGGTGCCGCACCACGGGATCAAGGTCAGGAGCCGGACTCACGCGCGGAAGTCTACGCGCCGCGCCCCCGGGACAAGGGGAGAGGGATTGCGTTGGAGCGGGGCAGCCCCCAGCCCGATCCGGCCGTCACCGTCCGTGGGGCGTGCGATCCATCCAGGCTTCCAGCGCGGCGCGCACGTTGTCGGGCATGGTTACGACCACGGGCAGTTCCAGAGAGGCCACCGCACTCGCCGCCGCGCACTCACCCGCCCCATCACACGTCGTCCCTGCGCCCGTCCAGGCGGGGAAGGTGCCACCCTCCTGGTATTCCACTCCGCCCGCATCGTCCACCAGCCGGTGCGGAACGCTCAGGGCGGGGCCACGCGAGAGCGGTTCCGGCGCCACCACCAGCACCCCGTGCGGCCCCGTGTCCCGCAACGCCCAGAGCAGCGGCGTGAGGCCGTCGTGCACGACCAGGATCACGCGGCCCTTGCCATCCACGCCCTCCACCTGCTCCGCGAGCGATCCGGCCAGATCGGGCGGCGCGGCCACCAGCCACACGTGACCGCCGGTGCGACCCTCGAACTCCGCGCAGGCGCTGCCATACACGTCGGACCACGTTCGGGTGTGCTGCATCGCCACCAGCATAGCGGTCAGGTGGCCGCTTCCCGCGCGACCCAGATGGCCCAGTTCAGGTGCGCCCGCTCGAACCGGAAGTACCGCTCACGCCCTGCACGGACGTTCTCCAGCACCTCCGCGCGGTCTGGATGGTTCGGGTGAGCCACGGCCCAGCGGCGCGTGGCGTTCCACATCAGCGTGGAGTAGTGATCCCAGTCGTCCGTGCTGGCCGCGACGAAGCCCACCACCTCCAGGCCCGCGGCTGTGAACTGTGCGTATCTGGCGTCCAGGGTGGGCAGGTCACTCCAGCCGGCGTCGGTCAGCGCCTCATCGATCGGGGAACCCTGCCGGTAGACATCCCCGATCACGAGGCTGCCCCCGGATCGCACATGGAGCCGCATCCAGGCCAGGGATTCCGGGAAGCCGCCCAGCGCGAAGGTCGCCCCGATACATGTCACCACGTCGTATCCGCGCGCGTCGGGGGTGAAGTCCAGCGCCGGGCCCTCCACGAAGGTCAGGTCTGCGCGGCCGGCTTTCGGCGCCCGCCACCGCGCTTCCTGCACGAACGCCGGATTCAGTTCCAGGCCCGTGCCGCGAATGCCCCACGTCTGCGCCCACTGCCGCAGCAGCGCACCCTTGCCGCTGCCCACGTCCAGCACGTCCGCCCCAGCCTTCACGCCCGCGTAGCCGGCCACGCGCGCTAGTTTCTCCGGGCTGACCGGATTCAGAATGTCCCGTTCCTGCTCCACGATGCTGAAAAACTCCAGGAAGTCCACGCCCCACCGTACGGGTCACGGCCGTGGGGGACATCGGCCACATCACCTACCGCCCCGATGGGGCAGACTCGGGTCATCATGGCCGACACGGAACCACACCAGCTGGACGCCCTGCGCGACGAGGCGCAGACCACCCTCACGCCCGACGTGCGCGCGTACCTTGACCGCATGGCCGACGAGCACGCCACCCTGCTCAGCGGTTCCAGCTGGGCCGCCGGCGCGGAGGACACCCTGCGCACGGCCATCGGCATGGAACGCAAGGCGCAGATGGAAATGCGGATCGGCCTGGGCGCCGATGCCGACGTCCTGCCCCTGCGCAAGACCAAAGCCCTGGCCGACATGACGCTGGCCGAACTGCGGGTGGAGGCGCGCGAGAACCGCGTCATGACCCTGCGCGTCCTCGATCTGCTGCTCGACGCAGGAACCCGCCGCCCCGTGCGCGCGTGGACACTCGGCGAGGAAGTCCCGCCCGAGGTGTACATCCTCAGCCTCCGCAACCGCCTCCAGCGGCTGGGCGACAGCGTGTCGGCGCAGCAGCGCGACGCCTGATCCTCAGTCCGTGAACCGCAGCCGGTCGCCGTCCGGATCGTGCACCTGCGGGATGTCGCCCCCAGGGACGTGGCGATAGACAGAGGTACGGAGAGGGGATAGACCTCTATGATTCGGCACCAGCGCGGCCCGGTTGGTCATGGGTGAACGCTGACCCTCCGAACAGAGCACCATCCTGCGCGCGGCGGTTTACGTTCCGCGCCTATGCGGTTTTGGAATCCTCATCCGTTGGCGTCCCGTGCGTCCGCCGTTGCAGCGGCTTCCGTATTTGACGCGCCACTCGACCTTCGCCTGCCGGATACACCGATAAGGTGGGATTCGCATTGACCTCAGTATGTACGTGCTGTCTGACAGCTCCCTGTCAGGTGGAGCGGCGCTGGGGGCGCGGCGCGGCCTTCACTGGCGCTTTATGCTGAACCATGCCCGATTACGAGAAGCTCGGCGCGTTCTACCTGGGAAAGGTCGTCGATCCCACCACGAATCAACCCACGGATGACCTGCTGTACGACAGCACCGATCTGACGACGCACGCCGTGATCATCGGGATGACGGGCAGCGGTAAGACGGGCCTGGGTCTGGGCCTGATCGAGGAGGCCCTGATGGACGGCGTGCCCGTGCTGGCCGTCGATCCGAAGGGGGATCTGGCGAACCTGCTGCTGACCTTCCCGGAGCTGCGCCCGGACGATTTCCGCCCGTGGGTGGATGAGGCGGAGGCCGCGCGGGCGAACGTCTCGGCGGATGAGCTGGCGGCACAGAAGGCAGACCTGTGGCGCAAGGGGTTGGCCGACTGGGATCAGAGTGGGGAGCGTATCCGCAGCCTGCGCGAGAAGGGGGAGTTCGCCATCTACACGCCCGGCGGCAGCGCGGGTCTGCCGGTCAGCGTCCTGAAGGGCTTCGACGCCCCGCCGCCTGAGATCATGGACGACGCGGACGCCCTGCGGGAGCGCGTCCAGGGCACCGTGACGGGCCTGCTGGGCCTCCTCGGCATTGACGCCGATCCCATGCGCTCGCGCGAGCACGTGCTGCTGTCGAACCTGCTGAGCAGCGCGTGGGCTGAAGGGAAGTCGCTGGACATGGGCGGCCTGATCGCCGGCATCCAGGCGCCGCCCTTCACGCAGGTGGGCGTCATGCCCGTGGATTCCTTCTACCCGCCCAAAGACCGCTTCGAGCTGGCCATGAGCCTGAACAACCTGCTCGCCTCGCCGGGCTTTCAGGCGTGGACGCAGGGCGAGCCGCTGGACGTGGGCCGCTTCCTGTTCACGCCGGCGGGCAAGCCGCGCGTGTCGATCATGAGCATTGCGCACCTGGGCGACGCCGAACGGATGTTCTTCGTGAGCATGTTGCTGAACGCCGTGCTGGCGTGGATGCGCACTCAGTCGGGCACCAGCAGCCTTCGTGCCATGCTGTACATGGACGAGATCGCCGGCTTCTTCCCCCCGAACGGCAATCCGCCGAGCAAACCCCCCATGCTGACGCTGCTCAAGCAGGCCCGCGCCTTCGGGCTGGGCGTGACGCTGGCCACGCAGAACCCCGTGGATCTGGATTACAAGGGTCTGAGCAACACGGGCACGTGGATGATCGGCCGCCTCCAGACCGAGAACGACAAGGCCCGCGTGCTGGAGGCGCTGGAGGGCGCGACCAGCGGCCAGAACGCCCTGACCCGCGCCCAGCTCGACGCGATGCTCTCGGGCCTGGGCAAGCGCGTCTTCCTGATGCACAACGTCCATGAGGGTCACCCGGTGCTGTTCACCACCCGGTGGACGATGAGCTACCTGGCCGGGCCGATCACCGGCACCCAGATCCGGCGGCTGATGGCGGGTCGGAAAACCGCAGAGTCCGCCGCGGGCAACGGAAGCCAGAGTGCTTCGGCGCCCGCACCTGTCGTCAGCCCACCCTCCGCACCGGCGAAGCCCGTCGTTCCCCCCGGCATCGTGGAAGTCTTTGTGCCCACGGCGCAGGCGGACGTGCAGTACCACGCGCAGCTGCTGGTGGTCACGCAGGTGCGCTACTCCTCCACGAAGTACCGCCTGGACGTGGCCGGCGTCCTACCCCTGGTGGCGGACGTGACGGACGGCCCGATTCCCGTGACGTGGGACGAGGCGACCGAGTTGAAGGTCGATCCCAGCACGCTGGAGAAGGCGGGCGTGGACGGCGCGACCTACTCGGAGGTGCCCGCCGCGCTGCTGAATGCGAAGAACCACGCGAAGTGGGGAAAAGAAGCGGCGAAGTATGTGGCGGGCAGCAAACCCCTGACGCTGTGGCAGGAACCGTCCAGCGGCCTGATCAGCGCCCCGGGCGAGACCGAGGGGGATTTCCGCGCCCGCGCCAGCCTTGCCGGACGGGAGGCGCGGGACAACGCCGTCCAGGCCCTCCGCGCGAAGTACGCCAGCAAGGTCGCCACGTTGCAGGATCGCCTCCAGCGTGCCCAGCTGAAGGTGGGGCAGCAGCAGGCCCAGGCGCAACAGGCCCAGCTCCAGACCGCCATGAACGTCGGGGCGGGCGTCCTGGGGGCGCTGTTCGGCGGAGGCCGCCGCACCACCGCCATCCGCAGCGGCGTGTCCGGCGTGGGCCGCAGCATGCGCGAGGGCCAGGACGTGCAGGCCGCGCATGCCGAGCTGAACCAGGTCGCCCAGCAACTCCAGGATCTGCAGAACCAGGTGCAGGCCGAGGTCGATGCCCTGACGCTCCGTGCCAGCAGCGACCTCGAGACATTGGACGTGAAGGCCAGGAGCACCGACGTGACCGTGCCGCTCGTCGCCCTGGCATGGCTGCCGTATACGTGTGCCGCGAACGGCATGCTCACCCCCGCGTGGGACAACGCGGAGGGGTAAAGGAGGGCAATGAAAATGCGCCCTTTCGGGCGCTCGTAGGAGAAAAAATAGCGCGGTATGCACGGGGCGTCAAGCTATGCAGGTGGAGGGTCGTGGATTCTTAGGACTGACGGGTGTTCAATGAACGATGAACGGTCTGGAGTGTCCGCAGTGCGGCGCCGTCCGCATCGTCAAAAATGGTCACGCCCATACAGGGAAGCAACGCTCTCTGTGCCGGGTCTGTGCCCACCAATTCACTCTCCGCCATCAGCGAACGCGGATTTCACCAGATACGGTCGCCCTCGTTGACCGGTTGCTGTCCGAACGCATCTCCCACCGGGGCATCTGCCGGGTGGTCGGCGTCAGTCGCTCGTGGTTCCGACGCCACCTCCAGGCCCTGATGAACAGCGTCCCACACTGTATCGATCCCGATCCCTCGGGCTTCCCAAAGCGTGAGCACTCCAGCACCAGCGGTGCTGGTGCTGGAGTGTGACGAGTTATGCACCTTTGTGACCCGCCACACCAGATCGCTGTGGATCTGGCTCGCCATGAACCGCCACTCCCGCCGCATCGTGGGTTGCTTCATGGGTGCACGGAACGAGGTCAGCGCCTTTGGCCTGTGGCAGAGCCTGCCCACTCCATACCTGGACGCCCGTTGCCATACAGATCGCCTGAGCGCCTACAAGGCCGTAGTATTCGGCGGCCTGCACGTCATTGGTGGTACGCAGCATATCAAGAGGTTCAATGCCACGTTGCGGGTGCGAGTGGCCCACCTGGTGCGTCAGAGCCTGTCGTTCAGCCGGAAGCAGGCGCATCTGGAACTCCTAATCTGGATGTTCATCCACCGCTACAACGCGTCATTACGCTGAACCCACGACCAGGTGGAGACCCCACACCGGAGGGCGTGCCGGGCTGATCCTCTCCAACTCCTCAACTTCACGCAGGTACGTTCTCCCTGCCTGCGCGCTGCACCAGACCCATCAGCGTATCGCCTATGGCCTTCCCCAACCCGACGGGCACGGCGTTTCCGATCTGGCGGTACTGTTCGGCCAAGCTGCCGCTGAAGGCCCAGTCGTCCGGGAATCCCTGCAAGCGGGCCGCCTCGCGGACGCTGATGGGCCGGTGCTCGCTGGGGTGGCACAGATCCGTGGCCTTCTGGGTGGGGCTGGTGGTCACAGTCGGCGCGGGCCGATCCCAGCTCAGGCGTCGGTAAAAGCCGACCCTGCCGCCGGCTGACGTGTACGCCCCGCCCATCGCGGAGGGAATCAGTTCTTTAGGCAGGCTGCGCCAGTTGCCGCCCTCGGGCACGAGGCGCAGGTACTGGAGTCTGACCTTGCTGTACGGCTGGAAGTGCGGGATGGGGTCGTGCAGATTGTCCAGGGCGTCGCGCAGGGTACGCCAGGGGGGCAGACCGTTCGCACCCGTTTCGGAGTGGGTGGGTTCGGGCAGGGCCAGGGGTTCGTGGTCGCGGCTGCCCAGGATCACCACGCGCTGCCGGAGCTGGGGCACACCGTAGTCGGCGGCGTTCAGCAGGCCATACGTGAAGGTGTACCCGATGCGCTCGAACTCGGCCAGGATGACGTGGAAGGCTGAACCCCGTTCCTCTTCGGGTTCCAGTGGCGTTCCGTCACGCGCCGAGATCGGCCGGTGCCGCAGCGTGGCTGACAACAGGCCGCGCACGTTTTCCATCACGAAGAAGCGCGGCTGAACCTCGCCCACGATCCGCAGGAAGTCGCGGAACAGGCTGCCGCGCGGATCATTCAGAGCCCCGCGCCGCCCGGCAGTGGAGAACGGCTGACACGGTGGCCCACCGCTCACCAGGGTAACCTCGCCACGCTTCAATCCCGTGGCCGCGAGCAGGTCGGCGGCACCGAGCCGCGTGATGTCGGAGGCGATGAACGGCGGGTGTGGAAACCACGCGGCATTCGTCCTGATGGTCTCCCGCGCCGCCCGGTCGATCTCCACGGCGGCGCGCGTCTGAAATCCGGCCGCTTCCAGGCCCAGGTCGAGGCCCATGGCACCGGAAAACAGGGAGATGTGGGAGGTCACGGCCGACATTCTAGGGAGCAGGATCAGGTCGTCCAGGGGAGAGAGGGTCGCTGGCTTTTGCGTTGCCGGGCGTACCATCTGTGAGGCCACCTTCCTGTCTGCGTCCAGCGCATCCGGAACAGCTCCACGATCCAGCTGCCCAGAGCGGCGCAGGTCGTGCAGAGGTCACGGGGCGGCCCGGGAGGGACGGTGTGTTCTTCAGTTTCAGGCCCGGTGAACACGTCCCGACCGGACTTCGCACCGCAGGTCGATGGTGTACCAGGCGCACCTGCGCCTCTCAGGGATGCAGCGGCTGGCCGGTCAGCACGGGCAGCAGTGTCACGACTACGGCGATCGTCACCACGGACAGGAGCGTGCTCAGGGTGGCAATCGCCGCGACGGTATCGACGTCCGCGTTGTACTCGCGGGCGATCAGCATGGCGTTCACGGCGGTGGGCATGCTGGCCGACAGGATCAGCACGGCGAGATTCGCACCGTTCAGGTGCAGCGTCCGGCCCACCAGCAGTGCGATGATCGGCCCGCCGATCAGCCGCGCCGCACTCGCCAGCCACAGCCGCGCGTCCAGGCGCGGGCGTCCGGCGGCGCCCAGGTGCAGGCCCAGTGCCAGCAGCACCATGGGCAGGGTCGCCTGCGAGAGCAGTTCCACGCCGCGCAGGAGCCCCTCGGGCAGGGTCACGTGCAGCAGGCGCAGGCTCAGGCCCAGCACCGTCGCCCAGATGGCCGGCAGGCGCAGGATGTCCCTCGCGGCGTCCAGCGGGTGAACGCCAGTGCGGCCCAGGCTGTACACCGCCGGGCCGACCGCGTACATGCCCACGAAGGACGCCAGGAACAGCACCGTGGCCCGCTCGAAGCCCGCCTGACCGAAGGCGAACAGGGCGATGGGCAGTCCCATGTTGCCGCTGTTCCAGATGCCCACGCCCGCGCTGTAACTGCGCTGCGACAGGCCCGGCAGGCCCAGACCGCACAGCCAGCCCAGGCCCAGGCACAGCAGCATGGTGATCAGGTACGCGCCGCCCAGGGTGAGCGCCTCGGCCGCCTTCACGGGCGTTTTCAGGAGCACATTCAGCACCAGCGCGGGCGACAGCAGGTACAGCGTCAGGCGAGACACGGTGGCCTGATCGATGGGAAAGCGCGACGAGAGCAGCGCCCCCAGGCCGGCCACCAGAATGACGGGAAGGAGCACGCTGCTGAGGGCCTGGAACATCTGCCCGGCATGAAAGCATGCCTGGACGCCGTGCCGGTCAGCTTGTCCGCTCAGCCGGCCAGCAGTTTCAGCCGTGTGGGGCAGCCCTGGCCGACTAGCGCAGCCCAGTCGCGGCGCACGGCCCCCTCGTCGGCACGGCGTTCCAGCAGGAACTCCTGCACGCGGGCCATGCTCAGCCGACCGTCGGGCACGCCGCGCAGCAGCGGGGCAAGGTCGGCCTCCGTCCAGCCGGGCCAGAAACGGCGCAGTATTCCCGCCACCTGCGCGCGGGTGGCATGGCCGATCAGCACGTGCCGGTCGGCGCGACCCGGTCGGATCAGGGCCGCGTCCAGACCATCCAGTTCATTGGTGGTCATGAAGGTCACCCGGCCCTCACCGGCCGCCACGCCGTCCAGGGCGTTCAGCAGGCCGTTGAAGCTCAGCTTCACACTGGGAGTGTGCGGTTCGCGCCCCAGAAACACGGCGTCGATGTCCTCCAGCAGCAGCAGCGCGCGGCGCGGCAGGTTCGACAGCAGACTGGTCAGGCGGTCGTCACTCAGATCCGGCGTGGCCAGGTTCAGGACACACACGTTCAAGCCCACCGTGCCCGCCAGCGCCGCCACCAGGGAACTCTTGCCGTTGCCGGGCGGACCGTGCAGCAGGTAGCCCCGGCGGTACGGGATGCCCATGCCCCCATACCAGTCGCGGTCGGCAAAGAAGGCGTCCAGGTCGGCGCGCAGGTCGCCCACCAGTCCACCATCGTAGATCAGGGTGTCCAGCGGGCGGGCGGCACGGCGTTCGGCAAGCGACCACGTGTCGTAGCTGGGCACGTGGATCTCCACGCGGCCATCGACCTTCCCGGCCGTGAACTCGTATGCGGCGCGCAACAGGTCGGGAATCACCCCGCGCGAGACGGCCAGCATCTGGATCGTCAGGCTGTGTTTGAACCCCAGCAGCCGCTCGCTCTGGCTCTCACGCCGCTCGCGGCTGGGCCGGGCCAGCAGCCAGTGCCCCCGGAAGCGCAGCAGCACCTGCCCGCTCAGAGGCACCAGGCGGACATTCACGTCATCGCCGTCCTGATCGGTGGCCAGGGTCAGGTTCTGACCGCCCATCTGCTCGTTGTACCGGGTGACGACGCCCAGGTGCCGCAGGCGACGACCCACCGGCTGCGCCGCCAGCCACGCGGCCAGCCAGGGAAAGGCCGGGTCGTCCCCCTGCACGTCCAGGGTGAGCGTGTAGCGCCGCTCTAGCCAGTGCCAGAGTGTCCAGGGCAGCGACCGTGCGAACACCGCCAGGGCACTGAACACGCCGATCAGCAGGCCGCCCTGTGCGAGCTGGTTCTGCGCCAGCGTCTGCCGGATGGTGCCCTCCAGATCGCGCCAGAGGGTATGCAGGTTGAGGGTGTCCATGGGTCTCGTCCAGGTGATCGTGGGGCTGCGGCCTCCCCGGACGCGGGCGGGAGGCACAGCAGGGCCGCGCAGGCGAAAAAGGACTCGGGCGCAGGACAGGCGGGGGCATCCTCAGCGTATGGGCCGGGCGGCCCTGCCGCCTGCGCCACCTGGCCGGGCAGTGGATCGGCCAGGTGGCTGACCGCGCCGCACTTGACCGCGTTCCCTTTGCCGTCTATAGTCCTGTGGCTGGATAGCGAGGCGTAGCGCAGCCTGGTAGCGCACTACCTTGGGGTGGTAGGGGTCGCAAGTTCAAATCTTGTCGCCTCGACCAGCACACTCCCTCCCAGAGGGAGTTTTTTCATTCCCACGCGGCGGCCAAGTGCCGCCGTTTTCACGTTCGCAGCAACCCGTGCAGCAACTGGGTTTTCCACGGTCACTTTCCCAGACCCGCGTCCCGGCCGCGCAGCAGGTCGCTCAAGGTCAGTGCCGCACGCTCCCGCTGCTCCTCGAACACATGGCGTACACGTCCAGGGGCGTCGGAGTGCAGGCTTGACCTGCCCGCCCTGTAAAGAGGCGCGTGAGGCCTTGCAGCGCCGCGGTGTCTCCACGATTGCCCGATACCGACAGCGCTACCGAGAGGTTCCTGGCCTGCCCAGCAATCCGCCTGAAGCCTATGCACCAGCATGGGTGGACTGGCCCGCCTTCCTCGCGCCACATGAAGCCAGGTTCTTCCCGCTTGCGGACGCCATGAAGGCCGTCAAACCCCTGGCCATCTAGGATCAGCACGAGTACCGGCAACGCTACCGGGAGCACCCTGAACTGCCGAGCAATCCAGAAAGGAGCTTTTCAGACTGGCCCGGCTGGAGTGTGTTCCTCGGGAAGAGTGAGCTGAAGCAGACACGCCGCAAGTCCCTCGATCTGGCAGCTTCTCAGGGGCGGGCACACGAACTGGGCCTGACCACGCGACAGGCGTATATGCGCATAGCTGACACCGAACCCGGCCTTACGCGCACCCCGGAGCGCCTGCCGGGGTGGCCGGGGTGGTCGGCCTTCCTGGGCGTGGCGGATGCCGATCCAACGTGGCTGACGTATTCGGCTGCGCGGGCACTCGTGCAGACCCAGGGCTGGACGGATGCCCGCACGTACCGGGCCCGGTACCGTGAACATGTGGGCCTGCCGCAGAGTCCAGACCGCGTGTACGCGGAGTGGACAGACTGAGCCGCATTCCTCGCACCAAAAAGGTCACGAATTTCGTCATACGTGGAAGCAAGCCGCGGCGTGCACGCCGCAGGCATCCATTCGTTTCGAGACTATGCCGCCGAGTACCGCGCGTACGCTGGCCTGCCCAGCACGCCGAACAAGGCTTACGCCGCTGAATGGCAGGGGTGGGCGGCCTTCCTTGCGGGGGTATGTACACCCCCAAGCTGAACATGAGTCTTCGTGAATTCACCTTCATGTTGTGAGGTGATTGTAAGAGCCACATTCGTATCGTGATCTCAAGCAGGAAGGGAGACACCCAAGCCTGCGAACGCCATGAGCGGGCTGGCCGGTACTTATACCCTCCGGCACGGCCACCAGGAGAACACCATGAAGAACAGCACCCAGGGCTTCACCCTCATCGAGCTCCTCATCGTCGTTGCGATCATCGGCATCCTGGCCGCGGTCCTCATCCCCAACCTGCTGGGCGCCCGCGCTAAAGCCAACGACGCCGCAGCAAGCGCCGTGGCCCGCCAGGTACTGACCGCCATGGCAGCCGTCGAAACCAACAACTCCACCTCCACCGGTGCGGATGCGACCTGCTCGGCCAAAGCCACCCTGCCTACGGTTACCGTGACCTCTGGCACCCAGACCGCTACCGTGAACGCTCCTGCTCCCATCAGCGACATCGCCTGCACGAGCACGGCGTCACAGTTCTCCGTCACCCTGACGTACTCCGGCGGCAGCAGCGGCAAGTCCCCCCTCCTGGTGACCTCCGCCAAGTAAACGCATTCTGGTTAGAACTGTCATCAATCCGAATGCCCACTTTCTAAAGACAAGTGGCATTCGGATTTACCGTTGAAGTAGGCAAAAACTAATGCCACCACTCTTTGGTAACTGACTGTTCAATGCTTTCGTGGTCTTCGGCCGTCCAGCTTCGTAGCTTCATATGTCTCAGAGAGAGTTGGCTTTCAAAATTAGGAGAGCGCCATGAAGAACAGCACTCAAGGATTTACACTCATCGAGCTCCTCATTGTCGTGGCAATTATTGGCATCCTGGCTGCTGTGCTGATCCCGAACCTCCTGGGTGCACGCTCTAAAGCGAACGATGCGGCCGCACAGGCGGTGGCTCGTCAGGTTCTGACTGCAATGGCTGCGGTTGAAACCAACAACTCTACTTCGACCGGTTCTGATGCTAAGTGCTCGGACAAAACCACCTTGCCTACGGTTACCGTGACATCGGGTACTCAGACCGCTTCTGTGAATGCTCCTGCTCCTATCAATGATATTGCCTGTACGAGCACAGCGTCACAGTTCTCTGTCACCCTGACATATGACGGTGGCACCAAGTCGCCTCTGCTTGTGACGTCGGCCAAATAAGCCCACGCAGTCACGGTGTGTGCTGCTACCTTAGCGGCCTGCACCGTGACTAATCGAGGATTAGGAGATCGCCGTGATCCGTAACTCAACGACAGGCTTCACTTTGATCGAATTGCTAATCGTGATCGCGATCATTGGCCTCCTCGCCGGCGTTCTGGTACCTATCGCGGTGAATGCGCGGGCCAAAGCTACCGATTCCGCAGCAGCAACAGTCAGTCGGCAAGTTGCCACTGCTGCCGCCGCTGTGTTTATCTCTTCCAATAGTTTTCCTACGTGTAGCTACACTAAACCGGCAACGTTGATCACTGGCGGCAGTCAAAGCGTCACTGTGAACATCGCAATACCCGTCACAAATATCGAATGTACTAAGGTAGGAACCAGTAACGCCCTTGATGTCACTGTTACCTATGATGGTGGCACAAAGTCCAGCGTCACCACGACCATAGAGTAACCCGCAGCGCCTGCCATCCATCATTCCCATACCTGCTGCCACAGCAACTGCCTCACCCTCTGCGAATCATGAGGGTGAGGCAGTTGCTTTCTACGCGTTCAAAGACGGGTAATTACGAACACCAGGATGGCAATTCCCAGCAGGAGCAAGAGGAACCACAACGGAAACGACTGCCGGGTCTCAGTGGTCATGCCCGGTAAATTTGCGGTGCTGTGCCCCTTAATCGAGCACGAGGAACCTTGCCGATATCATCGTCCCCTGTAGTTGGATGCCTTCCTATACTGCCCCCTGCACCAGGCCTCGGCGTGGGCTGACCGTAGCTGAAGTGCTTTAGATCCAGGAGTGCTGTGTGAATTCCGATGCACCTATTGGGGAGGGTGCCCATGGTGAAAGTGAGGCTCCTGACTCGCCCGTTCACCCTTGCAACGTTCGCGAGCGTTCTCGTGGACTGAGCACGCAACGGGTGCTGCAACTCGACTTGGCTCAGTTTGGCCTGACTCGTTCGGCATTGAGATGAGGTGCGTCTGGGACAGGGTTATTTTGCCCCAACCTCTTCTAGTTGGGTGCATCTGGGCCGTCCGGACCAGATTGGGGTAGTAAGGGTCGCAGTCGCAAGTTCAGATCTTGTCGCCTCAACCAGCACGGACTCCCTCCCAGAGGGGGTTTGTTTATTTGACAAAGGCCGCGAGTTGCGGTCTTTCGTCATTTGGCAGCGCTGCCAAATGCCAGGGGGCTGC
This sequence comes from Deinococcus sp. KSM4-11, assembly GCF_004801415.1. Taxonomy (NCBI): domain Bacteria; kingdom Thermotogati; phylum Deinococcota; class Deinococci; order Deinococcales; family Deinococcaceae; genus Deinococcus; species Deinococcus sp. KSM4-11. The sequence continues at coordinate 208,036 of NZ_SSNX01000008.1, forward strand.
CGGCAGGATCGTTGTTCTTTAGGGCCTGGGTGACTAAGGTGTTTCCGACGAGCAAGTGCGCTGATTGAGGCGCAAACTACCGTCAAGCACGTCCTTCACAGTCAGGGCGTACGGCTGTTGCCATGACGGCCAACTCGAGGCGTGTAGTCGGTGTACTAGGTTCTGTCCGCAAAGTGTCATCTACAGGCAAGAATGACGTGTGGCACGACGCTATGAACTGACGGACGAGCAGTGGAGCCAGTTGGCTCCACTGCTCCCACCGCAACGCCAGCGTACTGGACGGCCCTCCCTCGATCACCGCACGGTTCTGAACGGCATCCTGTGGATCAAACGTTCCGGAAGTGCGTGGCGCGACCTCCCCGAACGCTATGGCAACTGGAAAACGGTGAGCTCTCGGTTCTATCGCTGGCAGCAGCAAGGCCTCTGGACACAGCTTCTCGCCCGTGTACAGGAACGAGCAGATCATGCCGGCCACGTCGACTGGGACGTCCACATGATCGACAGCACCATCGTGCGCGCCCATCAAAGTGCAGCAGGCGCAAAAAAGGGGACGGCGACGAAGCGCTCGGCCGCTCACAAGGCGGCTTCGGTACGAAGATCCACCTGAAATGTGATGGCCATGGAAGGCCGTTGGCCTTCCTGCTGACCGCTGGACACCGCAATGAGATGCTGATGTTTGAGGCGCTGCTGGACGCCGGGCAGATCAAGCGCCGGAGTCGGGGCCGACCCCGACTCCGGCCCACGTACGTCCTGGCGGATCGGGCGTACGGCGGCGACAAAGCACACCGGCTCTGTCGAAAACGAGGAATTCGTCTGGTTGTCCCTCCGAAGCGGGATCACCGGCAGCCCCGGTCGTATGACCGAGGCCTGTACCGACGTCGCAATGTCATTGAACGGCTGGTGGGTCGCCTGAAGCGCTCTCGGAGAATCGCCACCCGATTTGAGAAGCGAGCGTGTTACTACGAGGCGATGGTCACACTCGCCTGCATCATGGAGTGGCTCTGAGGGTTTGCGGACAGAACCTAGAGCCCGTTTGGGAAATGAAAAGACTGTCTCAGACAGTCTTTTCATATTGTGGCCAGTCGGCGGAGCAGGAGGCGGGTCATGGCCACGTAGCACCACGTTTCTTCCGTTTCGGGCAGCGTCTCGAAATCGCGTGACAATCGACGATTTCGGCCCATCCATGCGAAGGAACGCTCGACCACCCAGCGCCTGGGCAACACATGGAACGCTTTCTCGTCGAACCCCTGGGCCTCCAACCAGTCCGGCATGTACCGTTTTAGCTGGCGCCACCATGGGTAAACGACCTCGAATTCGAGGTTGAGTTCCTGACTCGCCCAGTGCTTGAACTGCCCCGCGTACCCCTGGTCAGCCCACATCTTCTCCAGGGTGGGCAGTTCCCCCTTGACGGCCTGTACCAAGAGGCGACCTCCGACCCGATCGTGGAGGTTCGCCGGATGTACGACCACCCCCTGCAGCAGGCCAAGAGTATCGACCAGGATGTGCCGCTTGCGGCCATTGACCTTTTTGTTGCCGTCAAAGCCGCGTGGGCCACCACTTTCGGTGGTCTTTGCAGACTGACTATCGATGATGGCTGCGTGCGGATCGGGCGAACGCCCGATCCGCACACGATAGATCCGACGCACGGATGTGGTGATGTGTTCCCACACGCCGGCCATCTTCAGTTGACGGAAGTGGTAGTACACGGTCTGCCAGGGTGGAAAGTCATGCGGCAGCGCCCTCCAAGCGATCCCACCACGCAGCACGTACAGCACGGCATTGACGATGTCACGTGTTGACCACTGCGGCGGTGCGCCTCGGGCCGATCGTGGTGGCCACACGTCGCTCAGGATCGACCATTCGTCATCGGTGAGGTCAGAATCATACGTCTGAGAAGCCATTCTTCATGGTATTTGCTCGCCTGGAGCGGCGTGAAATTCCAAAACGGGCTCTAGAGGGGCTATACAGTGCAGGCACTGTCGGGGCTGCAGCCCCTATTGATTGTCCTGCTGCCCATCGGCCATATCGCACATGGCCAGCGCAGTCAGCAACCCGATAAAAGGGAGGTACAGAAACGGCCACTTCCCGCTGCGCCCGATGTCGTGCAGACGGGCCGCCACAATGTTGATTTGGATGAGCAGGCCGATCATTCGGCCGGAGATTGGCACTTCAGTGTGATTCAGACCGAGGTTCCAACTCGGGATGCCGAGCATCACGCCGGTCGCGGGTTCAAGGCGCATTAACTGAAAGATGGCGATTCAGAAGGCGCGCCAATCCGTCCGACCGGCGGTGATGGGCTTTGTGTAGCCGGTTGCGGCTCTGCGCTGGTGCTCCCTGTGGCTGGGCCACGCCGCTGCCGAACGTGACTGTTCAGATGGCGTTCCGCGCCCGACGGGCCGCTTGATCGAACGCCTCGCCCATATCCCCCGGAAAGGGGACTGGGTCGCTCCTCTCCAGCTTGAAGCCGTCTCGCTCGGAAACGATCACGGCCCGTCTGGGGCGTTCATGACCGACGTGCGCACTGGCGAGCCAGCCCTGGTGTTCCAGTGCCACGAGCACCCGTTGCCGGGCCGGATCGAGGGAGTCACGCCACGTCTTCTCGAAGTGCATGATCGCCTCCATCTCCGCCAGCTCTTTCTCCATCCCTCAACTTAACAAGGAGATGAAGTGCTGCATGTCCAACCTGCCACATCGAAGTTCACAGAGAGGAACAGGGGCCGAAGGGTGGCGTCTCAGGCCGATGGGCACCTGAAACACAGGTGGAACGATCCTCGCCGTGCGGCTACCCAGCTCGGATGATGACCCGACGCCCCTGGATTGTTCACTGAACCAGCAGCAGGCGAATCCGGGTGACGAGGCCCGTGCTGGTCTGAACCACGACGCCCAGGAAGCTGCCCGCCGAGGTCTCCACGCGGATGGCCTGACGGGTTGAACTGGCGTCCACCAGTCGGGCAATGGCCGGGCTCCCCAGCACAAAACGGAGGTCAAGGTACCGGCTGCTGACCTGTTCGACTTCGGCATCCGTGGCATCAATGACAACCGCTTCAGATTTCATGGGCTCACGGTATGGAGGGGATGGTTTCCGGATCGCTGCGCCTCATCGCCCCCACGGGTGGCCCCCGACGGGGTACACGCCCATGACCGGGTTCCTGGCCAACCACACTGTGGCCGGGCCACACCTTGCAGGGGTAGTTAGCCAAAATCGCTTTTTGTTTTCCTTCGGCTGCCCGCCCTGTGTGGACTTCCGCTTGATACGCCGCTTCAGCATCCATTCCGCGCCTGCGCATCTGGCTCAAGCGCGGTCATCGTCCCACTACGTCCGGCCAGCGTTCACTTCGGCAGGTCGAGGTTTTGCAGGAAGCCATCATTGGTCAGGCGTGATGTTCGGGCCGGAACTGCGCATGGTCAGGGTCGCCTGCTTGCCCGCCTGCGTGCAGGTGATCGTCCCCATGGCCACTGCTGATCCGTTCCTGGCCTGCAGCGTCACGCTGGTGGTGGTGCGGCCCTGGACTGCCCACGCTCCCCATTCGGATCCAGTGCTGGAGGGCTTCTGCTGATGGGCCTGCGTGACCACGGCGTTCAGGGCGGTCGTGCAGGTCGTCGTGAAGGTGCGGCTGGTCGCACCGGACGGAAGAGACTGTTGCATCAGCGGAGCGCAGCTGGCGAGGGCAGTGGCAAGGGCAGGCAGGAGCAGGTTTCGCATGGCATTCCTCTGGTCTATGGCGCTCTGATATCGCTGGAGCGAACGGGTTGCCGGGTTTAGAGGAGGGTGTGATTCACCTCCCATTGTGCCAAAAGCAATCATGCTCCGGGATTCCCGGAGTGGGAGACCCGCTTTTCCCAGAGATGGCACCAGATCCGAGCCGGGGTACCAAGTGGTTCACAGGCGGCGGGTCACTGCATTCTCGGATCGTGTGTGGGATCGGCGTACAGGGGCGGGCAGCCGTGCCCGATGTCTTCGCGGCGCAGTTCGTAATGCCAGGGCTCGTTGCGGTAGATCTGGCACAGCCCGTACCTGGCGCCGTGCCTGGACAACCACGCCGTGGCCTGGGTCGGCCCGATGTCGACCGCGTTCCCGGACACGTGGGGAGAGGTATCGGCCGTGGCGACCCAGCGGGCCGCTTTCGCTTCCGAGCCGTACTTCGAGACCGCCTTGCGGAGTATCCGGTTCTGGTACGTCCGGGAACGCCAGCCGCTGTTCACGACGACCGTGATCCCTTCGTCCGCAGCGGCCGTTGCGGCCCGGCGGAGGGCCCCCAGGAGGCCTGGATCGAGCCTGGCCACTGCCGGGTACCCGCCTTCGAAGACGGTCACGCCGTCAGGAACGACCCCGTCGGTCGTGCCGGCGACGTCGGGGCGGCCGCCGTGCGGCCCACCGGACAGCCGGGGCGCGAGGGGTGGCGCGGCCCTGGGTGCTGGTGGCGGCGACGCAACCGCCATGGACGGGTCATGATGGACACCGAGAGCCGCCACGCTGAGGGCCAGCAGGAGGCCGACGGGTACAGATCGGGTAGGCCGGACTGCGGTCTGGGCCGGGTCGAGGGACATGCCTCCAGTCAAGGCGGCGGGGTGTTGCCAGCGCGTACGTGATTTTCGATATGCCGGCGATATGCTCCGGTTGGGAGCATCCAGAGTATGCGTGTGTTGATCGTCGAGGACGAACCCTACCTGGCCCAGGCGATCCGCGATGGCCTGCGCCTGGAGGCGATTGCCGCCGACATCGCCGGTCACGGTGACACCGCACTGGAACTGCTGAGCATCAACGCCTATGACATCGCCGTCCTCGACCGCGACATTCCTGGCCCCAGCGGGGACGAGATCGCGGAAAGCATCGTCGCGTCCGGAAGCGGCCTGCCGATCCTGATGCTCACCGCCGCGAACCGGCTTGACGACAAGACCTCCGGATTCGAACTCGGTGCCGACGACTATCTCACCAAGCCGTTCGAACTCGGGGAACTCGTCCTCAGGCTCAGGGCACTCGATCGCCGGCGGGCGTACCACAGGCCGCCCGTGTGGGCTCTGGCTGGTCTGCGTCTGGATCCCTTCCGCCGCGAGGTGTACCGCGACGGCCGGTATGTCGCGCTGACCCGCAAGCAGTTCGCCGTGCTCGAAGTGCTCGTCGCTGCCGAGGGCGGGGTCATCAGTGCTGAGGAGCTCCTGAAACGGGCCTGGGACGACCACGCCGACTCCTTCACCAATGCCGTGCGCATCACCGTCTCGGCCCTCCGCAAACGACTCGGTGAACCCTGGTTGATCGCCACGGTGCCCGGCGTCGGCTACCGCATCGATCCAGGCGCCAATCCCGGTTCAGAGGAAAAGGATCGTGGTTAGAGCGTCTGGCCTGAGCGTGCGCCTCAGGCTCACCCTCAGTTATGCCGGCTTCCTGATGCTGGCCGGTGCCCTGCTGCTCGCGGTCGTGTGGGTGTTCCTGCTGCGCTACGTGCCGGCGGAGATCGATCTGCGGATCCCATCGCCGGGCGGCACGGAGCGGGTCGCAACAGCCCGGGGTTCGTCCCTGCCGGCGCCGCCTCGCGGGCAGTTCATCCCCAACCGCTCCGACCTGGTACGGGCCTTCGTTCCCAGGGCCGCTGCCACGCTGGTCGTCCTGCTGGTGCTCGGCCTGGCGGGGGGGTGGCTTCTGGCTGGCGCCATGCTCACGCCGCTCACCCGGATCACCGACGCCACACGCCGCGCCACGCAAGGATCGCTCGCCCACCGGATCCGGCTCCCGGGCCGCAGAGATGAATTCCGCGAACTCGCCGACGCGTTCGATGCCATGCTCTCGCGGCTCGAAGCGCACGTCGCCGAACAGCGACGATTCGCAGCGAACGCGTCCCATGAACTGCGCACCCCGCTGGCCATCACGCGGACGCTGCTCGATGTGGCCCGCCACGATCCGCACCGCGACACCGACGCCCTGGTCGACCGGCTCCACGCCGTCAACACCAGGGCGATTGACCTCACGGAAGCCCTGCTCCTGCTCAGCCGCGCCGACCAGCGCTCGTTCACGCGGGAGCCCGTCGATCTGTCCCTCCTGGCGGAAGAGGCCACGGAAACGCTCCTCCCTCTTGCGGAACGATGCGGCGTCACCATCGAGACCCTCGGCGACATGACCTGGGCTGTGGGGTCACACGCGCTGCTGCTGCAATTGACGATGAACCTCGTGCACAACGCGATCGTTCACAATCTGCCGGCACAGGGTGACGTTCGGATCCGCACCGGCGTCCAATCCGGGGGAGCGCTGCTCACCGTCGAGAATACCGGCGAGACGCTCACGCCACAGCTGGTCTCCACGCTCACCGAGCCGTTTCGGCGGGGCACCGAACGGATCCGCACGGATCACGCCGGGGTCGGTCTCGGCCTGGCCATCGTCAAGAGCATCACGCAGGCACACGACGGAACCCTCACCCTCAGCCCCCGCGCCGACGGGGGGCTCCGCGTGACGGTGAACTTTCCCGCCGCGCCAGCGCAAGCTGGCAGTTGACTGTCCGGCGAGACCGCTCTGGGCCACCACGGGCAGTAGGGCGGGCGACCCGCAGCGCGTTGGTGGCAGCCGGTGGAGGAGGTCGGAACGGACACCGACGCCCAGACCGGTCTGCCCAACCGGCGCACCGTCCATGAGGCTTAGGACACCAGCGTGCACTGGATCAACCGTCGGCAGGTGTCCGTCACCGCAAGTTCAGCGGTCAGACCGCCGACCGACCCGCTGCCTGCCGGGTACACTGCCCGCGTGACCGCCGCTCCTCACCTGCGCCCGGTGCGCCCGGACGACCGCGCGGCCCTGGCGCAGATTGCGTACCACACGGGTTTCTTCGGGGCGAGCGCGGCCGTGTACTTCCCGGATGCCGCGCTGTTCGGCGCGCTGTGGATGGAGCCGTACCTGGGGGGTGCAGGAGTCGAGGGTGCGGGCGCTGCCGGGTTCGTCGCCGATCTGGACGGCGTAGTACTCGGCTACATCGTGGGCGCGCCGGATCACGGGGCGTACCAGCGCGCCCTGACGGCGGTGGTCGCGCGCTTCCTGACCACCCACCGGCCCACGCCCGACACCCTGCGAAGCCTGCGCTACCTGGTGCGGGCTGCGCGGTACTCGTCGCCCCATGCCGACTGGATGGCCTATCCCGCGCATCTGCACCTGAACCTGCTGCCCGCCGCGCGGGGTCTGGGCGTAGGCCGGCGGCTGCTGGACGCCCACCTCAGCGCCCTCGGGGGCCTGGGCGTCCCCGGTGTGCAGCTGTCCACCACCACCGAGAACGGCGCCGCCATCACCCTGTATGGCCGGGCCGGGTTCGGGGTTCTCGCCTCGCGCGACTCGCCGCTGTGGATGCCGTGGCTGGGGCGGGCGACCACCCACGTGGTCATGGGGCGTCGCTGTCCGGGATGGGATCCGGATCGGGCGTGCCCTGACTGAGCAGTTCGTTGCGGCGCACGAACGCCCGCATGAAGCGCCCCATGATCCGCGTCTGCGTCCGGTAGGTGTTCACCGCCTGCAACTTGCGATCCACCTCGGCGGGTGTGAGGTCCGCGCGTTCCCACGGCAGCGTCTTCGCACGGGGTGGAATGGTCAGGGGCAGTTCGCCGTGCAGGCCCTTGGGCACCGGCCATTCCAGGCCGCCATGCACCACCCAGTAGCGCAGGCGATTCTCCTGCTGCCGCTGGGCCATCAGGCGCATGGCGAGGTTCGCCACAGTGCGGTGATCCGTGTGGAAGTCCTGCGGAGCGGGCGCGAAGACCAGATCGGGCTTTACGCGGTCGAGCACACGCTTCAGGTCGGCTTCCAGCGCCTCGCCGGTGTAGGGCGCGCCGGGCGTCAGGGCGCCCGGCACATACACGGCCGACGCGGCGGTGCGCGGCGCGGTGTAGGGCTGCGCGTAGTTGGACGTGGTCAGCCGGGCCAGCCCCCGATCCGGGTAGCCCAGGATGAACGTGTGGTCTGCCGGAACACCCAGCACCTGGGCGGCCTTGCGCGCTTCCAGCGCGCGGGTGGCTCCCAGCGCCCGCATGTTCTGGGCCTGCGGCCGCAGCACGCCCTGCGTGAGTGCCGCGTCGAACTCGAAGCCGTCCCCGGCGGTCACCCAGGTAATCCAGACGGTCGCGCCTGCCGCCTCGGCCCGCTGGATCATGCCGGCGCAGCACAGGGTCTCGTCGTCCGGGTGGGGAGACAGGATCAGCACCCGCTGTCCGGCGTGGAAGTCGCCCAGGGCCGGAAGGGCCTGCACGCGATCCGCGCTGCCGTCGAACAGGCGGATCGTGACCGGCAGGTTGATCCACACGGTCAGCCCCAGACCCCCCAACAGCACGGCGGCGGGAAACAGGTGGCGTCGGCGGGGCAGCGGAAGTCGCTTCATCGGGTGGCGCCGTCCGGGGCGGCCGGGCGATAGGAGCAGCGTATCAGCTGCGCCCGCTCACGCGGGACAGGATTGGGGCGGGCACGCTCACGCCGGTCAGGCGCGCCGCACCCAGCGCGCAGGCCAGGCCCGTCAGCCAGCCTGCCAGGACGTCGGTCGGAAAGTGCACGCCCAGCACCAGCCGTGCCACTCCACTGAGCAGCGTATAGGCCACGCCCAGGATCAGCGCGGGCCAGCGCCACGGCGTGCGCCACAGCAGAACCACCAGCACGGTGGCGAGCGCGGCCGCCGTGGCACTGTGTCCACTCGGAAACGACGCGCCGCTCTCGTGCACCAGGCGGGGCCACAGCTCCGGACGGGGCCGGTTGAAGATCAGTTTCATGCCCAGCGCGATTCCCACGGCGCTGCCCAGGCCCAGCAGCGCGAACAGCGCCTCCCGCTCTCGGTGTGTGAAGTGCAGGGCGGCAAGGATCAGCAGGGTCGCCGCGCCCATCCCGAACGGCCCGCCGAAGGTGTGCAGCAGCACGCTCAGCTGGGTCAACCAGGCGGGGGCGTGGGCGTGAACCCACAGCATCATGGGGGTCTCGAAGCCGAAGCGTTCCTGCTCGGCGACGTCCTCGGCCAGCACGCCCACGATCACCAGCGGAATCAGGATGCCCGCCAGCCAGCGCAGCAGGTGTGCGGGCGCGGGCGGGCGGGTCAGGCTGGGCGTGGTCATCGGCCCAGCGTAGGGGACGCAGTTAAGGCGTTCCGGGAAAGTCAGGAAAGCGTGAAGATGGCAGCAGCGCCGTGCACCAGTGGCGTTCTTACTTGACGGTGACGGGAGCCTTCATGCCCGCCTCGTAGTGGCCGGGATAGTGGCACGCCATCTCGAAGAGGCCCGCTTTGGTCGGCGTGAACGTCAGCACGGCCTTTTCACCGGGCTTGAGGGGCACCTCGAAGAACCCCGCCTTCACGGCCTTGCCGCCGATGGTCAGCTTGACGTCCTTGCTGGCCAGCCACAGCGTGTGCTTCTCCATATAGGCGTCCCAGGCGGCCTCGCCCTTGGGCGCGACCTTCGGTGTGCTGTACAGCTGCAGCTCGTGGGGAGCCATGCCGGTGTTCGAGATGTTCATCACCACTTTCTGGCCCACTTTCAAGTGCAGGCCCATGGGTGTGAACTTCATTTCGGACATCTGGACGTTGATGGTCTGCGTGGCGGCGCTGGAGACGCCCGCCGTCAGGACGGTCAGGGAGAGCAGTGTGGTCAGGGTGGTTCGGTTCATGGGGGCTCCTGGGCGGGTGTGGGGTCTGGGACTTCCCGCGCCTCCAGGATTGGTGTCGGCAGGTCACGTGCAAATGAAACGTCCTCACGCTGGGCTCAGGCACGGGCCAGCGTCCAGTCCAGCCGTCAGGGGGTCAGGACTCGTCTCGAGAGGGGCTGGTGCCACGGGTGAAACCAATACCTACATGGGCACCAGGGTGTCGACCGGCGATGCCGTCTCCGGCCCGTCCACGGCCAGCGGCAGGGTCACGGTGACGCGCGCCCCACCGTCCTCGCCCTGCCCGAACGCCAGCTCACCGCCGTGGGCATCCACGACCTGCCGCACCACCGCCAGGCCCAACCCGAAGCCCTCCACGTCCGAATGGCCGCGCACGAAGGCCTCGGTCAGTGAACCGGACGGCAGGCCCGGCCCGCTGTCCTCTACGACCAGCCGCGCCCGGTCGGCGCCGGGCTCCACGGTCACGCGCACCTGGCCGCCCGGCGGCGTGAACTTGATGGCGTTGCCCACCAGGTTCTCCAGCACGCTGCCGAGCAGCGCCACGTCGCCCCGGACGTGGGCGGGCGCGCCGTCCAGCCACAGATCCAGGTCACGCCGGGTCGCCAGGGGTTGCAGCAGATCCACGGCCTCGCCCGCCAGGTGGAGCAGATCCACGGCGGGCAGCGGGGCGCCCGGCGGCGCGGGCAGGCGCTGCGCACGGGTCAGGGTCATCAGGTTCCCGGTCAGCTGACGCAGGCGGCTGGCGGTGCGTTCCGTGCGTTCCAGCGCGCTGCGCAGTTCCTCGGCCGGGCGGGGCCGCGAGAGGGTGTGCTGCACGTCGGCCAGCATGGCCGTGACCGGCGTGCGCAGTTCGTGCGAGGCGCTCGCCAGGAACAGCGTCTCGTGCTCCCGTTCGGCCCGTAGGGCCTTCAGGCTGCCGTCCAGGGCGCGGGCGAGCGCACCGACCTCGCCCGGTTCGTGCAGGGCGGGCAGCGGGCTGGGCAGATCCAGGCGCTGCACCCGCCCTGCCAGCGTTTCCAGGGGCCGCAGGGCGCGGCGAACCTGCGCGGCCACCAGCGCCCCCACCACCGTACTCAGGCCCAGCAAGGTCAGTGCGGCAATCAGCACGTACCGGCGCAACAGTTTCTCCAGCGGCTCCAGGCTGCGGCCGACCTCCACGATCAGCGGCCCCTCGCGCTGCGACGCCACCAGGTACTCGCCGGTCCGGCGAACCACATGCACGCCGCTGCCGCTCAGGAAGGCCGGGTCCAGGCGCGGTGGACCGAGCGAGCCGCCGGACCACACCTGCACTCCTGAGCGGTAGACGCGGGCGGTGGCGGTCACGCCGTTCTCTTCGAGGATGTCGCGGGCGGTGGCGTTCAGGCGGCCGGGGGTGGTGTCCGCAATGGCCAGCAGCGCCTCGGCCTGCGCGTCCACCTGCCGGGAGATGGAGGAGAGTTCCGCCCGCCACAGCACCGTGCCGGCCACGCCCGCGAAGGTCAGCATGGCCAGCAGCACCGCCGCGAAGGTCAGCAGCGTCAGGCGGGTTCGCAGCGTCATACGCGGATTATGGTTCTCCGGCCGGGCGTCAGCACCACGCTCCGGGCGCTATTCGCCGTCCGGGAAGGCGTACCCGATGCCCCGCATGGTCTGCACGACGTCGTCGCCCAGCTTGCGCCGCAGGTTGCGCACGTAGGTGTCCACCACGTTCGATTCCGCATCGAACCGGCCGTCCCAGACCCGGTCGATCAGCTCCTCACGCGTGTAGACCCGGCCCGGGTGCGAGGCCAGCACCTCCAGCAGCGAGAACTCCTTGGCGGTCAGGGCCACCCTCACGCCCTCGCGGGACACGGTGCGCGCCGTCCAGTCCAGGCGCAGATCCCGCCACGTCCGTTCGCTCTGCACCTCGGCGCGGCCCCGGCGCACCAGGGCCCGCAGCCGCGCCTGTACCTCGCCCAGGTGGAAGGGTTTGACCAGGTAATCGTCGCCGCCGGCGTCCAGCCCGGTAATCCGGTCATCCACGCCGTCACGGGCGGTCAGGAACAGCACCGGGGTGGCCAGTCCGGCGGCGCGCAGGTCGCGCACCAGCTCGAAGCCGGCCTGCGCGCCCTCGGGCAGGCCCACGTCGACCATCAGGGCGTCGAAGGGGAAGCTGTCGGCCAGGGCGCGCGCCTCGTCGGCACTCGCGGCCTCGTCCACGGCATATCCGGCTTCCCGCAGGTTGGCCACCAGCGGACGCCGGATCTCCAGTTCATCTTCCACGACCAGAAAACGCATGCGACCAGCGTAGACGCTGGAGATCACGTTGCCATGAACCGGCGCGGTTCTACACTGAGACATGCGCTTCCTGCTGTGCGCCGGACTGGCCCTGCTGCTCCTGGGCTGTGCTGGCCCGCGCCGCGTCGCCGCCCAGGTGAACTCCGATCTGGGCACCGTGGCGACCGGGGGAGCGGCGGCGGATCTGCAGGTCAGGAACCGCGCGCTGACCCAGGCGGCCGATGTCTACGTCCGAACCTGCGCGCAGGTGCTCGAGGTCATGCAGGCCGAGACTGGCAGCTTCCTCCCGGGCCTGGAGGGTCGGCCGTGCAGCGATCCGGCGCTGGGCGGCAGTGCCCTGCCGACCCCGAACTCGGTCAGGAGCAGCGTCATCCATCTCAGCGGCCCGCACTACACGGTCAGCGTGACGGATCAGGTCGGGCAGCTTCACACGCTTAGCGGGCCTTGACCGCTGGTGACGGTCGTCGCAGAGCACCCTGACTGGGCATACTGGCGGCATGACCGCTGACCCGCATCTGGCCACCCGCGCTCCCTCTCTTCCGGAGCCGCCAGTCGCGCCGCCCAGCACCTGGGCCCGGCTGTGGCGCTGGCCGCTGTTCCAGCTGGCGGTGTACCTGCTGCTCGCCTGGACGCTGTGGCGGGTGGTGGGCCACGTCCACACGGTGGTGATCAATACTCTGGTCGCCTATCTGCTCGCCAACCTCGCCAACCCGCTGCTGTCGCGCCTGGAGCGTCGCGGCACGCCCCGCCCGCTGGGCATCCTGCTGCTGGTGCTGGTCTTCTTCGGCATCCTGGCCATGATCTCGCCGCTGGTCTCGACCCTCGTCCGTGAGGTGCAGGCGCTGATCACGGACGCCCCCAAGCTGCTCAACAACCTGAACGAGACGCTGCGCCGCCTGTCGGCCCGATCCGCGCTGCTGGCGAGCGCCCAGCAGCAGTTCGACGCCTGGGTGAAGGTCAACCAGCAGGATCTGCCGGGCCGGCTCAGCAAATCGCTCGGCACGATCCTCGCCCCGGACGGCGCGGTGTTCAGCGGCGTCAAGGGGGCCTTCGGGCTGCTCGGGCAGGGCTTCATCACGCTGGTCATCGCGATCTACATGATGGCCATCTACCCCAGCATCGGGCCGTTCCTGGTGCGCCTGCTCCCGCTGCGGTTCCAGCCGCTCGCGCGTGACGTGGGGCAGCACGTGGGCCGGGCGGTCGGCGGGTACTTTCGCGGGCAGATCACGGTCGCGCTGATCCTGGGCGTGCTCATCGCCGGGGGGCTCACGATCCTGGGCGTGCCGTCGGGGCTGGCCATCGGGTTTCTGGCGGCCCTGCTGAACATCGTGCCGTACCTGGGCGTGATCCTCTCGGTCATTCCGGCGCTGCTGCTCGCCATTCCGCTGGGCGGCCTGAAGGTCGCCCTGGTCGCGGCGCTGTTCCTGGCCGCCAACCAGCTCGAAGGCCACGTGATCGCGCCCCGCGTGGTGAGCCACAGCACCAACCTGTCGTCCCTGGCGGTCCTGCTCGCCATCGTGTTCGGCGTGGAAACCTTCGGCCTGATGGGCGCCGTGATCGCCGTGCCGCTGGTCGCCATGCTCAAATCCCTGCTGGAGGCCTACTACTACTCCAGCCGGGCCTACCGCGCGCAGAACGTCACCACACCCGCCATGCCTTCCGCCCCGACGGTGCCCGTGGTCGTCCCTTCAGACGACCCCGCGCCGGAGCAGGTAACCAGCGTCCGGTGAGGGCCGTGCCACTCAGCCTCGTTCGATGATCGTCCCGGCCGGGTCGATAGGCAGATCCATCACGCGGCCGGTCAGGCCGTTCTTCGTCATGACGCCGTGCAGGTACGCGTGGAGCCGCTCGGTCGGCTCCCGCGTGTCGTGGAAGCACAGCACGGTCGGCCCCGCGCCGCTCAGAGCCGCGCCCAGCGCGCCGTACCGCCACGCGTCGTCCAGGATGTCGCTCAGGCCCGGCACCAGCGGCGCGCGCCACACCTGATGGATGTAGTCCTGCATGGCGTGCCGCAGCAGATCCAAGCGGCCCACGCTGAGCGCGGCGGCCAGCAGCGCCGAGTGGGACAGGGCGTGCACGGCGTCCGCGCGGCTGTACTCTCGGGGCAGCACGGCGCGCGCCTTGCTGGTGCTCAGCTCGAAGTCCGGCACCAGCACGGTCACGCCCAGGTTGGCGGGCGGGTCGAGCCGGATGTAATGCGTGCCGAGCTTGTCGAGTGTGGCGACCACGATCCCGCCGAACAGGGCCGGAGCCACGTTGTCCGGGTGGCCCTCCTCGCGCGCGGCCACGTCGAGCACCGCCGCGTCGTCGAGCGGGCCTCCCAGCAGCTCATTGCCGGCCACGATCCCGGCGACCAGGGCGGCGGCGCTGCTCCCCAGCCCCCGTGCCAGGGGCACTTCCGTCTCGATCTCCACGCGGGCGGGTGGTAAATCTCGTCCGGCCCGTCGGGCGGCCAGCAGCATGGCGCGGTAGACGTAATTGCTCTCGTCATGCGGCGTGCCGTCCAGCTCCGCGCCCAGCGGCACGACCTCCGTCATGGCCTGGGGCGTCACGCGCAGGGTGGTGTACAGCGGCACGCTCAGGCCCAGCGAATCGAAGCCGGGGCCGAGGTTGGCGCTGCTGGCCGGGGCACGCACGGTGAAGCTGGTCACAGCGCCTTACTCCTGGCCAGAACGGCATCCTCGTCCCCGCTCCGGGCAAGCTTGCCGTTCATCCAAGGCGTGCCGCTGGGTGCCGGGCACGGCCCGGGCTGGAGGAGGGCCGGAAGGCTCCCTGCGACAGGGACGGACTGGCGAACCGTGGTGTTGATGCCGGGCATGCGGACTCCTTCATGGCCCCGTGGGGCGGCTGCCGGTCATGGTACGCGACCCGGCCGGCGCGTGGAGACCCCGTATTCAAGACAACTGATCCGGCACCGCCCTTCGGTTCAGGATGGGCGGGAACGCCTGAGGGGAACAGCCAGCCGCTGCGCGTCTGCGGGCTTCATCTGGCGATCAGGAATGAGACGGCGGAACGTGTTTTCAGGGGAAGAACTTCATGTGGGTTTGCGGGACATCCATCCCATCTTCTTCCCATCTTGAGAATGTGTGACAATGTTCATTTGGCCTTCTGGCAGGGTTTCATGCTGCCTGCACAACGAGTTCGTTCGTTGACCCCAAGCTCTTACAGGAGGAACAAACATGAGTTGGATCATCCTTATTCTGGTCGGTGCCCTCTGCGGGTGGCTCGCTAGCCTCATCATGAAGACCGATGCCCAGCAGGGTGCGGTGGCCAACATCCTGATCGGGATCGTCGGCGCGGTTCTGGCGCAGTTCCTCTTCGGTAACCTGCTCAACATCGGCGGCCAGGCGGCCGGCAACGGCTTCTCCTTCTGGAGCATCATCTGGGGCGTGGTCGGCAGTGTGATCCTGATCGCTATCCTCAAGGCCCTGCGCGTCCTTCGTTAACCCCACTCCTGTCTGGCCGGGCGTCCTCTGGACGTCCGGTTCTGTTTGGTGCCAGCATCTTCCGCCCTCCCCGGTGGTGTGCTACAGTCGGAAGGCTTGTCTGATCCCGTCCGGCAGGCGGCCGTCCGAAACGGACGCACCGCTCCCGCCGGCCAGAACCCCAGGATCCAGACTGAAGAAGGAGTAATCACCATGGCGAAAGTGTGCGAAGTATGCGGTAAAGGGCCGATTGTCGTGAACTCGGTCATCCGCCGGGGCAAGGCCCGTGCGGCGGGCGGCGTGGGCCGCAAGGTCACCGGTGTCACCAAGCGAGTCCAGAAGCCCAACCTGCAGCCCCTGCTGGTCACCCGCGCGGGTGTGAGCCTGCGTCTGCGCGTGTGCAGCAAGTGCCGCAAGAGCCTGACCGTTTGAACTGAGTCGTCCGTTTACGCCCCCGTCCGATCATCGCGGCGGGGGCGCTTGCGTTGGTTCGGGCACTTACAGGGTGCGTTTTGGCCTGTCGGCGATGAAGGTGCCGATCACCAGCAGAATCGTGCCCACCACCACGCAACTGTCCGCGAGGTTGAAGATCGGAAAGCTCCCCTGGCCAATCACCTTCGTCACGGCGCTCAGGGGCGGTGCGTGGATCATGTCGGTCACGCGGCCCAGCCGCAGACCGTCGATGGCATTCCCGACCGCGCCAGCCGCGATCATGCTCAGCACGACCGTCAGGAAGCGCGTCTGCGGGCGCCACAGCACGTACCCCAGAATCCCCAGCCCTACCAGCAGGCGCCCCAGGGCCAGTGGCGCGGCACTCCCGCTGAACATGCTCCACGCCGCTCCGGTATTGAAGACCAGCACCCACTCTAGGACGCCGGGCACCGCCACGACCGGGGGCTGGCCGGGCGTCAGGTGGCTCAGCGCCCAGGCCTTAAGCAGCTGGTCTGCGATCAGCAGCAGGACGAAGATCAGCAGAGGCACCCAGATTGGGGGGCGGCGGAACGGGCCAGTCAGAAGAGACACGCCGCGCAGTATATGAAGTCGACGTTGTGGTTCGAGCAGAGGCAGGTGCGGCCTGCCGTGTTTCGGTGGTCAGTCGGATCACCGTGTGCGCTGGCTGTGCGGGGCACAATGACGGTATGGCAAACGTTGAGTCCTTCGATCTGGATCACACCAAGGTTCATGCGCCCTACGTCCGGCTGGCGGGCGTGAAGACCACGCCGCACGGCGATCACATCAGCAAGTACGATCTGCGACTCCTGCAACCCAATCAGGGAGCCATCGAGCCGGCCGCCATCCATACCCTGGAGCACCTGCTGGCCGGCTATCTGCGCGACCACCTTCAGGACGTGGTGGACGTGTCCCCCATGGGGTGCCGGACGGGCATGTACATGGCTGTGATCGGTGCCCCGGACGAGCAGGCGGTGCTCGGCGCCTTCGAGGCCGCCCTGAAGGACACGGCCGCGCATGACCGGCCCATTCCAGGTGTGAGCGAACTCGAATGTGGCAACTACCGCAACCATGACCTGGAGGCGGCCCGCCAGCATGCGCGCGATGCGCTCGCCCAGGGGCTGAAAGTGCAGGAAACGATCCTCCTCGACCGATCATCCGCCACGTCCTGAGAGAGGAGGTGAATGACACTCGCGGGTGGGGGTTGACAGGAGGTAAGGTCGCGAGTATTGTTTCTGAGCCTCTTCGGAGGCG